>JAJZLN010000032.1 GCA_021803425.1 Microcaldota archaeon
AGGATGCAAATCAAGCTTTGCCTTTGGCATAGAAAAGCATATATAGCAGATGCATTATCATATGCTATGGGCTCTCAAATTCTAGGCACATACTTTTCTTCTGTACCAATATCCACTTATAGTCCTGGGTAGATATGATGTCATGCAATAAACTAGTCTATACTAAGCTTGAAAGGAAGCGCACAGAAGTGGAGCTAAAAAGCAAGAAGATGTTGGGGCTTGACAAGGACGGAGTAATCGTAGATCTCAAGGATATTTTGTATATACAGAGGCAGCGCGGTTTTCTTAAATATGGCATAAAATTCGAGTATGATAAAGATGCAGTATACCATGTGGGCGGCATTTACGGCTATAATGGCAGTACAGCACAATTCAAAGCGCTATATGCTTTTGGATTGTGGTTTGAGCACAACAAGCCAAAAGGGATCACAAAAAACGAGGCATTCAAAAAGCTCATCGCAAGGCCAGACGCAAAGAAGCGACTCGATGCAATAATATCTAAATACATGTCCCAGTCTGATCTGGATCTTGCTTCAAAGATGTCACACTGGGACAACGGCAAGACATTCTACGGTGATGAATTTTTGCATCTTATAAAACCGTGCGAAGGCGCTAAAGATGCGCTCATTGGCCTCTGCAATTTATACAACGGAAATGTAGCTATAATAACTAATACTGTCAGACTTGAGACTGTTAAGAGGGACTTTGAAATAATCGGTTTGTCCAGGAAGGACGTAAATGACATTGTAATAATTAATAATGCAAACAAGCCAAATCCGGAGTCTCTCGACAATGCAATTAACAATCTCAAGATGAAAAAGGGCGACGCATGCTTTGTCGGCGACAATGTAAGTGACGTGCAGACTGCTCAAAATTCTGGAGTCGCATCTGTTGGCGTGCTTACAGGCATGAGCACCCTGAAGCATCTGAAGAATGCTGGTGCAGATGCAGTTGCAACTGGCATCAAGGAATTTTATCACCTTGTGAGGAATTAATTTTCAATTAAAATTGTAATGTCCAACAATGATCCGTTATATTATATGGTGGTAAAATGGCATCCAAATCAATGAAACACGAAAATTCTGAAATGGGCAATGGCAAGAATAATCTGGTTCATGCAAAACGCAGTGAGATAGCCAGCATCGCAGAAAAGATAGTGGACGCCGTGGGTAAATCAATCGCTTCAAAATTTTCTGAACGAGAAATACTTGTATTATTTGATGGAAGCATTTCAGGAAGTTCCCCTTATAATTCTGTTCTTGGGGTAAGCGATATTGACATAACTCTGGTGATCCCCGAAAGGCTTGGCCGATCCAATGTGCTAAATCTTGAAAAGTTCAGGGTTCTTACCTCTGCGATAAAGGAGGCAATAATTGAATCGGAGAAAAAGGATGGAATATTCGTAGTTACATCGCACAACTTCCCGGAAGAGTCGCTTATAGAAGACCTTGCAGAATACCATATCCGAGAAAGAGTTGGCAATATCAAAGGAGAGATAAATCTTGCTTTGCTTGATTGCGTCATATATCCAAGCATAGATTCGATAGAATCATGGTCGAATATAAGGACTGACGGCCTTAAGTTTGCTACAGGACTAATAACACATGGCAAGATAGTTTACGGAAATTCCGAAGTACGCGGCAACCTGCTAAAGGAACTCTTACTTGCTAAGGAGCGCAGGGACGCCATGCCTGTGCAAATGAATGAATTTGACAAGTCCGTAATAAATGCAGAAAAACATCTTGCAGATGCTTACGTTTTCGTCGATTCAAACATAAATCTTCCGTATAAAACAATGGCTAAATACATGATGAAAAGGCTAAAGGTGGTAGGAAACTTGATTGGTAATGCCATGCTTAGGGAATCTATGACTGCTGCCGAATCTAATAGGCATTACGGCTCATGGGGCGTGCTTATGAGAAATGGGGATAGGCTACCCTCATTCTTCAAAGAGTTTATTGTTTCTGTTAATGAAATGAGAAATAAAATATTGAATACTGGCAAGCTGCCTTCAATGGAAGAATTGAAAAAGCTTCATTCAGATGCCACTGATGTGGTCAGTAAGGCGAAACAGGAAAGGTTAAGCCAAAGCTGAATTTTGCAAGCTCATCAATTACAAATAAAAACATAATAGCCACGGCTTTTTTAAGACGTCGTAACTGTCCAACAATTCAGGAAGCTTTTTATACTTTATCTTGTTATATATTGTCATATAATGTTGTAACATTATAAGCAATTAAAACGGATGGATGAAAATGCGAACCAAAACTACGAAAACCAAGAGAAAATACACAACAATAACAATACCTACTTTCCTATTCGATAAATTGGATGAGAGCATAAATGGCACAGGTTTTTCTTCAGTATCTGATTATGCAACTTACATACTGCGTGAAACTCTTGCTGAAATATCCTTAAAGGAAAGAAATCCAAAGGAATCTGGTTCTGTTGTTAAAAAGCTCAAGGCATTGGGGTATATAGAGTGAAATTTATGGCAAATAAATACGATAAGATAGTTAAGCTATCAGAGATTCTGTGGAAAGACCAAAGCGGAAAGAATTGGGATGCTGTTCCAGCCGCGCTAAAGAAAAGCACCATAAAATATTACAGGATAGTGTGGGCTAATGGCGGCAAGCTGAATAAGATGCAGGATCTCAGAAAGTCATTTGCAAATCTTTATGATTCAAAATATGAATTTATTGCAAAACTCCCAATTTTCATGACTAACGGAAAGAAGATACGCGGTGCAACAAAATATTTGATAGGGTTGCAGGTATCAAATAAGGCTGATTGAATGATAAAGCAGGATTTGAAGGTTTTAGAAGAGAAAAGCATCTTTGTCATAAGGGAGGCAAATGCCAAGTTCAAGAACGTTGCCGCCCTCTGGAGCATGGGCAAAGATTCTACCACCATGCTTTCGCTTGCCAGAAAGGCATTTCTTGGCAAGGTCCCGTTTCCAGTCATTCATATAGACAATAGCATCGATTTTCCTGAAACATACGAGTTTAGGAGAGATCTTGCGAAGAAATGGAATCTTGACCTGATAGTTGCGGACAGCGAGATAAAGCCGGATCTGGTAGGAGCTGCATGTTGCGGAAAGAACAAGCCTGAGACACTGAAAAAGGTCATGGCCAAGTATGGGTTTGATGCTCTTATAGTTTCGATAAGGAGGGATGAGCACGGTATCAGGTCCAAGGAGAGGTACATGAGCCCAAGGGATAAGAATTTCAGGTGGGATTACAAGAATCAGCCCGCAGAATTATGGGATAACTACTCTTCAAAACTTGATGCGAAAGGACATATCAGGGTACATCCGCTTCTTGACTGGAATGAAATTGACATCTGGAATTACATAAAGCAAGAGCATGTGCCAACAAATCCGCTTTACTTTTCAAGGAACGGATACAGGTACAGGAGCCTTGGCTGCACGCATTGTACGGTGCCCTTGAAATCAGATGCAAAGAATGTAGACCAGATAATAAAGGAGCTTGGCGATACAAAAGAGGAGGAGAGATCCGGAAGGAGCATGGACAAGGAGCGTGAATATGTAATGCAGAAGTTAAGGGCATTGGGTTACATGTAACTGTGATATGTATGATAATAAACACTGTCACTCTCCTCGGGCATAAGGACCATGGCAAATCTACGCTTATAGGCAGCATGCTGATGCATACTGGTTCAGCCACAAAAGTAAGGATAAACGAAGCGAAGATGTACAGCAAACGGCTCGGAAAGGCATTCGAACCTGCCTTCATACTCGATAGCTTCTCCGAGGAAAGGGAAGGCGGATTGACAATCGATACAACAAGGGCGCAGATAAAATACAAAGATTCAGCATTTGAGCTGATAGATGTTCCTGGCCATGAAGAACTCATAAAGAATATGATAAGCGGCGCTTCTTATGCAAAATTCGCAATTCTTTTAGTATCTGCAAAGAAAGATGAAGGTATAAGGCCGCAAACAAAGAGGCATTTATTTCTTGCAAAGATGCTTGGCATAAGTAATTTCATAATTGCGGTAAATAAGATGGATACTGTGAAATACAGCGAACATAGATTTGAAGTAATAAGGGAAGAACTCTTGAAATTTCTGGAAAAGATTGGCATAGAAGGCAGACATGTGCAGTTTGTTCCAATATCTGCATATACTGCAGACAACCTTACAAAGAATTCAAAAAATATCCGTTGGTATACTGGAAAGCCTCTTCTTGAAATAATGAGGGCAATGGCAAATCATAAAGACAGCGGATCATCGGATGGGAATATACGGATTATCCTTCAGGGAAGCATGCCTCATGAAACAGACTCGCTTCTTATCGGAAATGTCGCAAGCGGTGAAATAAAGATAGGCAGCAATGTTAAGATAGTTCCACAAGGGATCAATGCAATGGTAAATTCGCTATTCGTAAAGGGCTCCAGGAAAAGAAGCGCAAAAGAAGGAGAAAATGTGGCAATAAAACTCGACAAGCTAATAAAAACTGATACGAAGGGCTCTGTAATGTACAATCAGGATTACGCGAAAGGCAATTCTGCAAATAAGTTCAATGCATTAATATTCATAACCAAAGCGATAAAAGGCAAGGTAATCATAAAGTTCAACGGGATGGATATCAAAGGAACTGTGAAGATAAAAAAATTGATAGATACTACAAACGGTCTTGAGAGGGGCGCAAAAGGCGCACAGCAGCTTAATGCTGCAAATGCCGAAATAAAACTGGAAAGCAAGATACCTGCCGAACCTTTTTCAGTATCAAAAGAGCTTGGGAGATTCATCATATATCAGGGCGATGACTTTTCTGGCATAGGCACCATAACCTCAATCATAGGCAAGTAAACGCTAAAAATCGAAGTCATAAAAATAATCCAAATTGTCCGTAATTCAAGCAATGATCAGTTGGTTTTCAGGAACCAGGCGCAACATATAATATTATTTATACGAATACATTGTGTATGTGAGATAAATGAAATATACAAAAGCAGAAGCTAAAGAATGGGCGCGCCAGAATGTAGTAGGCCAATGGACAACAATGATGACCCCATTTACTGCCGACGACGAACTGGATGAGGACGGATTGAGAAGAAACATAGAGCATGTGCTTAAGCTCGGGACAAAGGGTCTCGGTTTTTCATGGAATATGGGTGAATTCTGGAGCCTTACAAAGGAAGAACGGCAAAGGCTTATGGATATTGTACCTGATATTGTAAAAGGCAGGGCACTTACTGCATTCCAGATAACAGATACATCTATCAAAGAGGTAGTCGCGATGGGACAGCGTGCAGAATCACTTGGCTACGATTTGGCGATAATTGCATCTCCTTACATAATGGCAAAGACGGAGGGTCAGGTGCTGGATTGGGTATCCAAAGTTGCTGACAAGCTAAACATTGGCCTTGCATTCTACAACTCTCCGCAATTTGGCATTGTGCTTTCAGGAAAGGCGCTGTCAAGGATGGCAGAAATAAGAAATCTTTCAGTGATAAAGGAGGCGAGCTTCAATATGCAGATATCTATAGACACTCATCTTGAGGCGGGAAACAAGGCGGTCGTAAGCACTCCTGACGAGGAGATATTCTTTTTTGAGCCTTATTACGGGTTTCATCAGCAGGTTATGTTTGCAAACACAAGCGATTGGAGATTCGATACTGAAAACAGGCATGATTATGTGAATATGATAAATGCAGCATGCTCTGGGGATCTCGAGAAGTCAAAATCCCTATACACTAAGATATGGCCGATTAAAAAGGTGTCGAGATCATGGTGGTCGAGGCTTGCATCAAGGACCGGGGGCGCACTTCCAGTGCAGATGGTTAAGTATTGGGGTGAACTTATGGGGATGGCTGGAGGTCATGTGAGAATGCCAATACTGCCCCTTACAAACGAAGAGAAGGAAGAGCTCAAAAAAGATCTGCATAATTCGGGATTAATTAAATAGCTTTACACAGCAGCCTTCATTATAATCAGTCTGTATTCTTTCTTCAGCTTGAGTTCCTTTGTTATAGAGTGTCCTTTCCTGTTTGCCCAGTCAACTACTTCGTATCTTCCAACAGCGTCTGGCACTATTGTTTCAACTGCAGCTCCTGCACTTAGCTGCTTCATCTCCTTTTCAAGCCTTGCTATAACCCCCTTGCAGTCAAGCTTTGTTCCATCTATCGTTATTTTGGGTTCATTCATGCGCATATCAAGCTGCTTCTTTACGTTTGCAACTGCAGTACCGTTTATCCTGCCCTCCCTATCGCCCTTTGTGCATACGGCTCCACGCACTCCAACTATATCTGGATTTATCCTTGTCAATTCGTCAAAGTTCTCAAGCCTCAGCGATCCGGACAGCGCAGTAGACATGCCTAACTCCTTCGATTCAATTACCATATCTGCAAGTTGGCTTTCTTTTATGAAGTCGAATAGGTTGCGCCCGTCCTTCGTAAGCGTATCTATAAGTATGCCGTCGCTTTCACTCTCCTCGCCAAGTTTAACCACGCTTTTCGGGTCTATCCCCTTGTATAGATGGCTGTCAGCGAATGTGGCCGCAATAAGTTTTGTGTCGAATCCATTCAAGGATTTTTTGCATTCCTTGAGTATTCTGAGCGCCATGTCATAATCAGTATTGACAAAACCTACCTTTACAGAAGTTGCATTCAGCGCAGCTGCTCCATAAACCGCAAGCGCAACTGTGCCTGGCTGGTTTGGTACAACTCCTAGAGTGACGCTGACATGTATCTTTTCTGGAAATGCATCCCTGCATTCCTTTATCACAGGGGGGAAGTTAGATCCGACAGTCATCTCCTTAAGATTCTTTACGTCTACTATGTCCGCTTTTCCCTTTACAGCCTCTTTTGCTTCGTACAAATCCTGTACACTGACCATCAGCATCATAAAAACGCCAATATTTAATCGCTGAAAAATTTAATAAGCCTACGGCACTCAAAGAAATCCCGTGGCGGCCATGCTTTAGAGTGGGGATGAATCGGCCTGCAACCAGTGCAATGTTAAAAACAGGATTACTTTTCTGATTTTTTAGGTATAAACTTCAAGGATATGGAATTCACGCAATGTCTTGTATTCTTTTCAGTAAATCCTTCCCCATAGAATATATGGCCCAAATGCGCCCCGCATCTTGCACATTCTATCTCAATCCTTACTCCATCAGGATCCGGCAGCTTCTTAACGGCTCCCTTTATTTCCTGGTCGAAACTGGGCCATCCGCAGTGCGCATCGAACTTGCTTTCAGATCTGTATAGCTCTGCTCCGCATCTTCTGCATACATATGTGCCTTCATCAAAATTATTTTCGTATTCCCCGGAAAATGGTGCCTCTGTGCCTTTATGCACTATCACCTTTTCCTCTTCAGCTGTAAGCTTGTTTAGTTTCAACACGATAAACAGACACAATATCCATATATAAATGCATTTAAGGCAAATAGAATCTTATGGCGTATTCTGTCATAAGCAGAAAGGACATCGTCATTCAAGAGCGCGATGCATTCGCAGATAAAAATTCGGCAAGAGTTGCAATAATATCCGGGAGTTCAGAATATTACGGTGCGCCTTCCATAGCTTCAAATGCTGCACTTAACAGCCTTGCTGCGCTGCGTGCCGGATCAGGGTATGTGCATACTCTTGTTCCTGAATCAATACTTGATCTTGTAAGGAAATTTTCACCGAATATGGTTGTAAATGCAATTGGAAAGGATACAATAAGATTCAATGAAAAATCAAAATCCGCAATTCAAAAGGCGGATGCAGTAATAATAGGGATGGGCATTGGAAAATCTAAAAAGGCTTTTGCGGAGGCCAAAAAAATCCTTGATTTCTGCATTGCTGAAGGAAAGAAAGTGCTACTTGATGCAGAAGCAATAAATCTAATAAAGGAGCATAGAAATCATTCAGTTTCTGCAAAAAATACTGTGATCACTCCGCATGACGGAGAATTCTTCAGGCTAAGCGGAATTAAGGTGTCCAAGAGAAGCATTGAGGAAAGAGCAAATGCTGCAATGGATGCAGCGGAGCGGTTCAATGTTTGCGTAGTGCTTAAAGGTCATATAACTGCCATAAGTGATGGCGAACTTACTAAAGTCAATGTTTCAAAAAATCCTGCCCTTGCCACAATGGGCAGCGGAGATGCGTTAAGTGGAATAATAGGTGCAATGATGTCATTGAAACTGAGCACGATTGACTCCTCGGTTACTGGTGTATATATCCATTCGATGATAGGTGAGTCCTTGTACAGAAAAAAAGGAGAGCATGTCATAGCAATGGATATAATAGATGAAATACCTGCCATTATGAAAAGATATGTGTAGCTCTTATCTACTTCAGCATTTCGAGCGCATAATTTAACTCCTTGCTTCCAAGAATCAAAAGTTCGTCTGCCCTTCCGGCATCCTTGGATTCAGAAACCATCTTTATCTTTGGGGTGGTGTTAGAAGCCCTTACTATGAACCAGCCATCCTTTGTCCTGGCTTTTACTCCGTCTATTGTAAGAAGTTCAAAGCCTTTTTTTGACAAATTATCTTTCAGTATATCGATTGCCCTGAATTTTTTTCCATCTTCCACATCGAACTCCTTGATCCTGCGCTCATATTTTGGAAGTTCATCGACCAGCTGGGAAAGCTTTTTTCCTGAATTAGATACGAGTTCTGCCATCTTTGCTGCTGCAAAGAACGCGTCGTCAAAATAATATGTCGTATTGAAATATATGTGGCCTGATATTTCTCCTCCAAGAGCCCCGCCCTTTTCCACCATCATGCTCTCAATCGGACCATGGCCTACCCTGGTTACAATCGGTTTCCCGCCCTTCTTATTTACTACTTCCTCTATGGCATCACTGCAGCTTACCTCATATACTACTGTTTCGCCTTTTTTGAGCATGTTGTTTGCGAAAAGTGCAAGACAGGTATCTCCCCCGAGCACCTCTCCTTTCTCATCAACAAATATCGCCCTGTCGCCATCCCCGTCAAAAGCTACTCCAAAATCCAACTTTTTGTTCTTTACAAGATTCCTCAATTCGGTTATTGTTTCCGGTTTTGGCTCAGGATTCCTTGAAGGGAATCGTCCATCAGGGACATCATTTATTGCGATTACCTCTACAGGCATTCCAGAAAACATTGAAACGGCAAATTCTGATGAAGCTCCATTTCCCGGGTCTATACCTATTTTGACCTTCCGCGACAATTTATTGTGCTCCATCACAAAGTCTTTGTAGTCATCAAGCACCTTCTGCCTTTTATCGATCAGGGCTCCCGCATTTCCGGATTCAGTAAACTGCCTCTTTACAAGTATCTCTTTTATCCTTTCCAATCCTTCTCCCCAGCCAAGCACCTTTGCGCCCTTTCCGCACATCTTAAATCCGTTCCATTCTGGCGGATTGTGGCTTGCGCTTACTGCCACTCCTCCATCGAGTCCGTAATGCGCTATTGTAAAGTAGAGCAGAGGAGTTGGTGCTATGCCTATAAACCATACTTCAGCTCCGCAATTTATCAGCGATTCAATAAATGGCACTGTAAGTGCCTTATTGCTTGTCCTCACATCCATACTTACTGCTATCCTTTTTCCGTTCAAGAATGTAGCATACGCCTTTGCAGCAAGCGAAGCAAATTCGCTGTCTATGTCCGTAGGGTAGATGCCGCGTATGTCATAAGCTCTGAATATTTCATCCTTTATCTTAACCATTTTTCACGCCCAATATACAAACAGTATGCAATCAATATATAAATGAGTGACACATTATAAATGCATCTTTATTTTTTACAGGAAAAAGCATGGATGGAAATCCGAATGAAAATATAATACTTTTGTTAGTGGTAATAGGAACCCTAATGGCTTCTATAGATTCGACGATAGTGCTGCTTGCATTTCCTGCAATAACCGCCGCTCTACATTCAAGCATATCCACCATAATCTGGGTCATACTTGTTTACATAATAGTTGTGGCGGTGTTCTCCACGCAGCTTGGGCGGATAGGCGATATATACGGGAGGGGCAGGATGTTCAATCTTGGGTTTGTGATATTTACTGTTGCTTCTTTCCTATGCGGCATTGCTCCAAACGACATATTGCTGATATTCTTCAGGGCTATACAGGCTTTTGGAGGCGCATTGGTCTCTTCAAACAGCGGTGCGATAATAGCCGATACGTTTGAAACCCACAGGATAGGGAGGGCTTATGGCTTCACAACAATGAGCTGGAACATAGGCGCACTTCTTGGGATTCTCCTTGGAGGAGTGATAACCACATTCATAGGATATCAGTACATATTTTTCATAAATGTACCTATAGGGATAGTTGCAGTGCCCATCGGCATCAAGTATCTTAAGGACAAGTCCAAGAAAAATGAGTCGGTTGACATTCTTGGAATGGGTGTATTGGGGCTTTCAATAGCTGCAATATCCTATGCTGGAATAGAATATGCATCGGTAGGCTACAGCGCTTTCTACGCTTTGCTGTTCCTGGCAGGCATAATATTGCTGCTGATATTTATTGCAATAGACAGGAAGGCAAAGATGCCAACAATAAATTTCTCAATGTTCTCGAACAGAGTGTTCAGAAACTCGATCTTTGCCTCTCTGTTCCAGGGCATGGGATTCATGGGTGTAACATTTCTGCTTATAATGTACCTTCAGGGAGTAAGGGGTATGAATCCACTTTATGCCTCCTTTGTTCTGCTTCCAGGATACATAGTCAGCAGCATATTCTCTCCGATAATGGGCAGGTTTGCAGACAAGCATGGAGCGCAGAAGATTGCTACAGTCGGTCTTCTCTTCATGATCATAGGCATAGTATTTTATATAATATTTCTCAATGCAACTTCTCCTCTTTACTATATAGTTGCAGGTACGATACTTACTGGCTTCGGCGGTGCAATGTTCTGGCCTTCAAACAACAGTGCAGTAATGGCCAACGTGGACAGCAAGCTTAGAGGTGCCGCATCCGGGACTCTCAGGCTTTTCAGTAGCATAGGACTTATAGGCAGCTTCATAATCGCATTTGTAGCTGCTGCTTCTGCAATCCCAAGAAATCTAGCATTTGAGATATTCGTAGGAACATCAAAGGTAATAGGTGGCATAGGCCAGTCCTTTGTCAGTGGTATGCACAGTGCATTCATAGTGCTCGTTCTAATGCTCGTACTGGCAAGCATATTCTCATTTATACGTGGAAAGGAGGATAGACACAGAAAAGTGTAAATCGGATTTAAAAATTTTGTGGCTGTTTAAGGAATTCAGGGACAACTGCGCTTCATTGCAGGTATGAATCAGATACTAATGCCTTTTTATAGATTTTATTAATATACCTAATCATGGAAAGCATAGCCGAGATACTTGCTAAAAGGAAGCTTCTATTGATAGGAGATTATAAGCTAGGCTCAGGTAAGCCAACTCCTTATTACATAAATCTGCGCAAGCTGCCTAGTTATCCTGAATTCAAGTATGTTGTTGATCTTGCAGTTTCAAAGTTAAGCAGCCAGGACTTTGATTATGTCCTTGGAGTCGCAACTGCGGGAGTTCCTCTTGCATCTTTCATAGCAGCCAAGATGGATAAGCCTCTTGGATACGCAAGGGCAGAGAAAAAGGGCTATGGAAACAACAGCCTGATAGAAGGCGAAGTTAGCGGCAAGAAGGTTGTTGTGGTAGACGACGTAATGGTAAGCGGCGAGGCTGCTCTTATTGCAGTCAATGAAGCGCAGAAGGCAGGCGCGCACATATCCTCTGTTCTTGTGATAGTGGACAGGGAAGAGGGAGGCTCAGCACTGATAAGGGAGAAAGGCATGAATCTGATATCCCTTTGCAGCATGAGGGACATAGCAAACGAGATGATAGAAAAGGGTCTTTTGGGAAACAAGGAAGCGGCTATTGTCAAAGAGTACCTAAATTGCAATCTTAAGCTCAAGTGAATTGAGTCTCTGTTTTACTTGAGCTCCATCCTGCTTGCGTCAGCTTTGAATCCTGCAGATGCATGCGCTCCGCTGCAAAAC
Organism: Microcaldota archaeon; assembly: GCA_021803425.1. Taxonomy (GTDB): domain Archaea; phylum Micrarchaeota; class Micrarchaeia; order Micrarchaeales; family CABMGC01; genus JAJZNA01. The sequence continues at coordinate 11,965 of JAJZLN010000032.1, forward strand.
GGCTTCTTTGTTGAATGCCCGCATCTGCACAATGCATACTCTACCTTTCCATCTTTCTTAACAATTATTGGTCCATCCTTTGTAAATTCAAATTCTATTTTTTCCATGTCATCACAAAATCTATTGCAATGAACTATTATAAATTCCCTTACCTGCTACGCCATCCTATTTACTGCCTTTTTTGGCATAATTATTTTGAACATATTCGCTGCATGCATAAGCACTCCAATAATCAGCGCAGCTGCGCCAAGCATCGCGAGCGCTCCGTGTATTGAGAGTACTGCAGATGCAAATAATGCCACTATCCCAAAATTAAGCAGCACATATTCAATTGCTATTAATCTGTAATTTGCGTATCTTGTATGTGACACTCCGGGTATAAATATATAGGAAACGCCAAATATCATCTGCGTTACAAATCCGTATAGTGCAAATATGAAAATAGGATCGTTTTCAATTATTATTGCGCCGCTTATGCTGGCAGCAAGCATTACTGTAACTATTGCAAAATACAAGAAAGCGGTAGCTGCAAATATTCTCACCATGCTATTGGTGGCGACTAGATTGTCCATAAATCGTTATTGTACAATAAATTATAAAAACCGGCTTATGCGTATGTTATAATCTTTCTGCGTATCTTTGCGCTTTTTGTAAGCTTATGGTCCTTGCAGTTCGTAGCGCTGAATATGTGCTCTACATTTACTTTTCTGAACAATAGCGCATCCGCGATAAGAGACCTGTGGCAGCGCCATGGAACTGCCTCTGCGCACATTATTGCAATATCTCTCTTCTTTGCAAGTCTTATCAGCTTGTCAATGCCTTTTCTGAAGTCCTTAGTCTGCATATAATCGGCAAAGCCCCTAAATGATGCATTGCGCCAGTACGTATTCACAGAATTCTTCATGGCTCTTCTAAGTCCACCAAGTTCTTTCATATGCAGATATCCTATC
>JAJZLN010000011.1 GCA_021803425.1 Microcaldota archaeon
AAGGTTCGACAAGTTCATATTCGTAGGCCCTCCAAACAAAAAGGACAGGGCAACGCTTTTCAGGGAAAACCTCTCAAAGGCTCCGCTCGGCAGCGACGTGGATTTCGACGTTCTTGCGGCAAACACTGAAGGATATACTGGAGCTGACATAGCAAACATATGCCGTGAGGTCAAGATGGGTGCGCTTGAAGAAACCGTTTCGTCCGCAGAGGATAAGGACATCAGTATTAAAGATATAATTGCGGTAATAAGGTCTGTAAAGCCTTCTTCGCCAAGCAGCGCTTTGGGCAGGTACATGAATTTCATATCTTTGTATGGGGGGAGATAAATGTTGCCGATATTGCCTATGCTTATAATCATACCGTTCCTGTCTCTTATTGCAGTTGCTGTGCTTGACGTAAAGCATGCATATCCGATAGCATTAACGGCATCAGCGATAACCTTTGTCTTAAGCATTATCGCCATTCTATATTCCTATTTCAATGGCACGGCAGCGCTTTCGTTCTCCTTGGCTTATGTTCCGGAGCTAAATCTGATGCTCAGTCTCACTCTCACCCAGACAACACTCCTGCTTGTGACAATGACTTCAACAATATTTTTCGCAGCTTCTATCGTCGGAAGCTATTTCATAGGAAGTAAGGACAGGATATACAACATCATATTCCTCCTTGCAGAAGGCGCGTCCATTGGCGTGTTCATATCTGCAAGCCTGTTCTTCCTTTTTGTATTCTGGGAAATAAGCGAGGTAATGATGTTTTTCATCATCTTCCTTTATGGCGGATACAACAGGAGATATGCTGGCATAAAGTTCATAATATATTCAATAATCTCGAGCATGTTGCTGCTTATAGGGATACTTGTTTTATACAATGCAGTTACTCCTCACACATTCAATATCCAATCAATAATAGCCGACTCGGCAGCCATACCAAGAACCACGCAGCTTCTTGTGCTCATACTGTTCGTATTCTCGTTCATGATAAAGATGCCAATATTCCCCCTGCACAACTGGCTGCCCGATGCGCATACCGAAGCACCTACTACCGGAAGCATGATTCTTGCCGGAGTGCTGCTCAAGTTCGGCGGCTATGGCATGTATCTCATGTTCTTGATGCTGCCCATAGCCTCCTATTATTCGCAATACCTGTTCCTTCTGTTCATCCTTTCAACAATATACTCCGGATTCGTATGCATAAGCCAGACAAACATAAAGAGGCTAATAGCATATACCAGCATAACCGACATGGGGATAGTTGCCGTTGGGTTAGCATCGCTTAACCACTTCGGCTCCACAGGAGCCGTATACGCCATGTTCAGCCACGGCATAGCAATATCGGTGCTCTTCCTGGTTGCCGGCACCCTAGATGAAATATACGGCACTCTTGATATAAACAGGATAAAGGGCGTTGTAAAGAATTTTTCAGGCCTTACCTATCTTTTCATAATCAGCGTATTCGCCGCCCTTGGCATACCTCTTACCGCAGGGTTCGTTGCAGATCTTCTAGTGTTCATAGGCTCTGTAAGCGCCTTTGGATTCTTCGGGCTCATACCTATCCTGGGGATATTGCTAATAGGCGTGGCCTTGTTCTGGGTTATAGAACGCGTATTCATGAGCTCATCAAAGGCACTGGAACCATACAATCCTCTCAGCAAAAGCGTTATGGCTTCAGGCGTGCTGCTCATAGCCGTGGCCATAGCATTTGGAATATTCCCATTATTGTTTCTGTCGTTATAATTTTATAGCCCAAACGCGTTTAAAATAAGCACCAAAATCAACGGCACTGTGAAGTTGTCGTCAAGCTTCAGTTTAAGGCTTTCAATGATTGCGGCAATGATCCCTACCGGTATGGCATACAGCCCTATGAAGAAATAGGAAATGGACGAAGTTGCAATAAAGTACGCAATAGTTCCATATACGCTCTTGGACCTGTTGTACGGGAGCTTTTTCTTGCCGAAATTTACCCCTATTATGGTTGCAATCGGATCCCCTATGAATATCGCCGAAAAGACCACAAGTATCCCGCTTTTGTTAAGGAATGACACCGCGATGAGGGAACCAAGAGCAAGCCATAGGGCTCCATTTCCAAGTGAAGAGCCGTTTCGCTCAAGCCTGTAAATCAGGCCTGAAGCCTTCCTGTCTTTGTATATCTCAGTAACGGTTATGGTGAACATCCCTGCAAGTATGACTAGTATCAAGACGGTTATAGACACTGAATAGGTTTCAAAGTAGAAAATCAGCATCAGAGCGATTCCGGCAAATATGTGAAATATGTCACGCTCTACTTCTACCCTGAAGTTAACTATGCTGTTCTTGTATTCATGTATGTTAGTTATTCCGCCGAGCATTCCTATCAGGAGCGCCTGGCTTATGTATGAGAATCCGACCCAATGTATAAGCGCTATGTATAGCAGGCTTATCGATACGTACATGTTCCTCTGCTTCGACGTCCTTCCCGAGAGAAGCCCGTTGAAGGCGAGTATCCCTATTTCAAGCGCAAGTATAATCGGTGAGGAGACCCCTTCAATAACAAAAATAACAAGGCCAAGAATGAGGGATGCTATGACCATGGTGAGCTCCTTTTTCAGCATCCTGAATATCCTTAGGTAAAAGAGCGAGACTATTGCGATGGCTAATGCAGCGGTAGTATACAGCCATATTCCGGAACTGAATTCAACCATGCCAAACAGCTAAATCAAGTATATAATAAATCCAGCAAGTATATATGCTGCGGCTATCACAAACGGCACAACACGTTTTCCAACCCTTATTATGTCCTTGCTGACCTTATTCAAAATCTCCTCAGATCCGGTACCCCATACCTTAAAGTTCCTGAACTTGAAAGAGGACATGCAGAATTGCACAGGTTCTATATCGGCTATTGCACGCCCTATCAATCTGTCTATTACAGGTATTATCTCCGTATGTTTCGTATGTCTCCCAAGGGCGTTCCTTGCGGACATAGCTATTGAGTTTACAGAATGCGTATCTGTGGTGCAAAGTTCAATTTCTATCCTGTGCTTCTCCCTTACATGCTTTATTATTGCAGTTCTGAATCCGGGCAGCATGTTGTTTGCATCTATGCATAAAATTCCGAATTTCCTGCTGCCAAATTTGAATATCCCAATGCTTGAGTATCCGGAACCAAGATCCGGTTTGTGCAATATCGGCAAAAACTTGGCGTTTGCCGAGCCAAATTCCAATCTGCGCTTTTTTCTTTCTGATGTTGCATTTTTTATTGCATTTTCGTATTTGACTACATATGCGCTGCCATTGTATATTCCTTTCAATTCGTCGGGGCTTGCTGTCTCGAATCTGGAATTGTGCATGTCAACAAGCATCGTTCTTATCCCTTTGTTTGTGGCCGCCTGTTCAAGCCTTTCACCAACGCTTCTTTCGATGTCCTCAGTGACGTATGGTGCCTTGGAAAGCGCCAGAAGATTCATTTCATTAATGCGTATGTCTACCGCCCTGCATGGTGCAGAGCTTCCCAGCCCAATATATCCGAATGCCGATTTATGGTCTTCATGCTTCAATTCCTCTATCTTGCTGCAGACCATTTCAATCATCTCATGAACCTGCCTTGAGTTCATGGGGTTGTCGTCTATGTTCACGGCACCGTGCATTATGAATGGCGAAGCGCCATACCTTGAAAATATGGCATTGCCCATCTGCTCTGTAAACATGCTTCCCCCAACGTTTCCGAAAGGCCCGTAGTGTATATCCGGCTTCACAAAAACCGATTTTATGGCAGAATTCCCATACAGCACGGCAATGTCAACGTTCACGTCCCTGCTTGTGCCTCCCTTTCCGAATATTGTAGTATCAGAATTTAGATTGTATAGCCAGTGGCCTATCATCGCGCTGAAAAGATTCACGCTGCTGACCGAAAGCTTCTTCTTTGCCGGCCTGTCAAGCAGGTACAAAATCACATATCCCATTGCAAGAAATACGAGCATGCCCAGCATAAGCTTTGCCAAGGCAATTCCTATGGGTACATCGATCCTGAACAAGTATCCGCCAAACAGCACATACATTATCACATTAAGGATTGGCTGTATTTCTGCAGTGAACATTGCGCTCTTACGCTGTCCTACCGCTATCCTGTTTATTATGAACCAGTATCCGTAGATGCTTGCATTTGCAAGTATCAATATGGCTACGGCTATTGCGTCGCTCTTAGATAAAAGATAAACTGCCGAATCTACCATTACAAAAATGGAGTATGCAGCTGCAACTGCAAGCACGGCAAACATTGCGTGCTTTGTTTTCATGTCCCTTCTCAGTATCCTTATTATCATTACCATTATCAGTGCGGGCAGGCTTACTATCATAAGGCCTGACACTGCGCCCACAGTTAACTCATTCATAGTAACCGAAGAGTTAAAGTGCACAATGATGTCCGACACTATGCCTGAAAATATGCCTATTGCGGCTATTATCAATGCGGATGATACGCTCCCGGGTATCTTCATCTCGAAATAACTAGAGTATTTTGTTATGTCCCTTTTAGGCGGCATCAAAACACATTATTTTTATTTACCGAATCTTCTTTCCCGTCTATTATAATCTGATATGGCATTGTAGAGGTCATGCTTTGTAAAGTCAGGCCAGAGTTTCTTGGAGAAATATAATTCTGCATATCCTGCCTGCCATGGCATGAATCCGGAAAGCCTTATCTCACCTGACGTCCTTATCACGAAATCTATATCAGGAACCTTGAATGACATCAGGCAATTCTTAATCATCTCTTCATTTATCCTGTAACCCTCTTTGACAAGCGTGGTTATTTTCTTTGCAGCAAACACGATGTCATCCTTGCCCCCGTATCCTATGAGCATATTTATCACTCCTTTCTTGTTATTCTCCGTCCTATCCTCAAGCTTCTTGAATAAGAATGAAAGGTCTTTCGGAATTGATCTGCTTTTGCTTATTATATTGAGCTTTATTTCGTTTTCCTCGAGTCTGTTTATCAGGTTTTTATCCTTGCAGGCCTTGCGGTATATGTTAAACAGCGCATGCAGTTCGTGTGTAGACCTTTTCGTGTTTTCCGAAGAAAGAGCCCATACTGTCAGATTGTTTATCCCGTAATTCCTGCACCATTCGCTGAAATCTATGAACTTATTGACGCCAAAATTATACCCTTCAAGCACCGAAAGCCCATTGGATCTGGCCCATCTCCTATTTCCATCAGGTATCAAAGCCAAGGATTTGGGGATTCGGTCAAATCGCATTTTATTCTTTCTACTTGATGGCTATTTATCTATATAAATGTTATTGTTTTTTATTACCCTAAGTCAAAGCTATAATCATGAGATCTGCAGATGCGGTAACGGTTCTGCGTGTATTATTAATAGTGGCAGCAGCATACCTTGTGGTTCTGAAGTACTCGCCCGTGCTGATAACCCTTATTATTGCAGTTGCAATGTCAATGGACGCCATTGATGGTTACATGGCCATACGCGAAGCAAGCAGGGGCACCGTAACGCTGCCCATGTACCTGTCTTCTCTTATCGGAAACAAAAATTCAAAGGGAATAGTCAAAAAATTCAAATCAAAACTATCTAAATCATCCAAGTTCGGAGCGAGGATTGATGTGGCCGGTGACAGGGCTGTAGAATACATATTATGGGCTACTTACACCTACCTTAATGTGCTGCCTTTGTTTGTCATAATCATAGTAATAATCAGGCATTCTTTTGTTGATGCAGTGATGGCTGCAAGGGGAACGTCCTCAAAGATGAAAACGAAATTCGCTGCCGTAGTATACTCTTCAAATTTATGGAGGGGAGGCATAAATGTGGTTAAGTTTGCTTCGTTCTCGTATCTTGCCTTTGCATATGTACTCGGATATCCGATATGGATCGGATACGCACTTGTGGCAGTTCTTGTTGCGTATATACTGCTTAGGGGTGCAGCAGAGATATATGAGGCATATTCATAATGGCAATTTAGTGATGTTATGGCAAAAAAATGCATAGTAAGCAGCTGCATAATAATAAAGGGCGGAAAGACCCTGCTGCTTATGCATAAAAAACTCGGCAAGCTGATGTACTGCGGCGGCCATGTGGATAAAAATGAGACCCCCGCCGAGGCTGCCGTGAGGGAGGCTATGGAAGAAACAGGATATCATGTTAAGATACTCGGCAGGAAGGGCGTGGACATGCCAAAAGTATGGTACAGCCATGAAGAGCCAGGCCCAGTAGCCATACTATATGAGCACGTTTTTTATCCTAAGGGGAGGCATATACATTTTGACCTTATATACCTTGCAATGATCGTGGGAAAAAGAGGCAGAATCAGAAAAGGGGAATCTACGGAGCTGAAGTGGTTTTCAGAAAGCGAGATAGACGGCCTTGATACATATCCAAATGTAAAGGGCGTTATTCATAAAGCCTTCAGTATGTCAAGGAGTTTCAGGGCGGAGGTGAGTTAACGAAGCCCGTCATAAGCGTTGTAATTCCAGCTTTCAACGAAGAGAAGTATATACATAACGTTATAAGCGGGCTTAGGAGCCAGTCCATGAAGAATTATGAGCTGATAGTCGTAGATGGCAACAGCACTGACAGGACAAGGAGCATTGCAGGGATGCATGGGAGAGTGGTAATCGAGACCAAAAAAGGGATAGGGGTTGCAAGAAATACCGGCGCCAGGCGTGCCAAATCCGACATAATATTATTTACAAATGCAGATACAAGGGCGAGTCCGGACCTCCTTAGGACATACGCCAAGCTTTTCAAGGACAGGAGCATTGTTGCAGCTACCGGGCCCCTTATTCCTCTTGAAAGAACGACCTTCTTCATAAGATTCGGATACTGGTTTGCGTCAGTCGTCCTGGCAAAGTTTGCATTTTCAATAGGCAAGCCATCCATAAGCGGCTCCAATCTTGCAGTCAGAAAATCAGCGTTCGAGAAATGCGGCGGTTTTGACGAATCCCTTTCAACATACGAGGACCTTGACCTCGTGCTCAGGCTAAAGAAGTATGGCAATATTGCATACATTGATGATGCCTATGTCGCTACCAGTGCAAGAAGGATAGTCAGGTGGGGTATATTGAGATACATACTTTTCAATGCGGCGAATGTTTTAAGGTATAATCTTTTTCATGCATCACACAAGAACTATGAGCCAGTGCGTTGAATTGTAGCAAACATATAAATCGTTAATTACAAAATACTGTATGCGGATGTTATGTTGGATGCAAAGGACGCGTACATTAAGGTAGAGGAGGAACTCAAGAAGCACATAGCAGGAAAGGCCGATGTCATAAAGCTGCTGTTCATAGGCCTTGTGGCGAACGGCCATATACTCTTGGAAGGGGTGCCTGGAGTCGCCAAAACTACGATGTCAAAGGCGCTTGCAGATACGATTCAAGCGGAGTTTAAGAGGATACAATGCATGCCTGACCTGAATACGGAGGACATAATCGGACAGGCGTATCTTGACGAGAACAACGAGCCGAAGCTGAAGAAAGGGCCCATATTCACTAATATACTTCTCATGGATGAGCTTAACAGGGCACCGCCAAGGACAATGAGCGGTTTCCTAGAGGCTCTGGAGGAAAGGCAGGTCACCGTAGGCGGGGTATCTATGGCGCTGCCAAAGCCTTTCATGGCAATAGCCACGCAGAATCCGCTGAAGATTGAAGGAACAGAGCCCCTTCCAAAGGTGCTTGCGGACAGATTCATAATGCGCGTGGAGGTAACATATCCGTCAATGCAGGAGGAGGAGACGATGCTTGAGCTTAAGGAGAAAGAGGAAATTGTTGCTACAAACAAGATTCTCTCAACCACAGATATACTGGACCTGCAGAAGCAGGCAAAGCTTGTATCATTGCCAAAGGAAAGCGAGGAGTACATTGCGCAGCTCGTAGATGCTTCAAGGAAGGAGATGCATGTGGTCATGGGCGCCAGCCCAAGGGCCGACGTCGCATTCATGCAGTGCGGCAAGGCAAAGGCGCTTATAGAAGGAAGAAAGGAGGTAACAAAAGAGGACATCAAGTTTCTTGCGCGTGCAGTCCTGAGCCACAGGATCGTGGTAAGGTCTACTGGAGGTATAGGAGTCAACGGAATAATAGACGGAATACTGTCGTCAATACAGTGAAACCTCATTTCTTCATTATTCCAATCAGCAGTTCATGGCTCTTGAGCGCATCGCTGCTGTTCACAACCAACAGCGTTTCGGTGTAGCAGGATATGAATTCTATTATATTTATGTTCTGCTCTGCAAGCAGCGAAGCTATGAATGCCACAAATCCAGGGAGAGATTCAAGCCTCTCCTCAGAATGTATAATGACTGCCGAAGCGTTTTCCTGCACCTTTATAATCCCCTTCATCTTCTTCAGCCTCTTAAGATCCAGGTCATCCTGCACAAGATATATGTAATAGTCATTCAATTTTATTTTCCCGCTTTTGTTAGGTTCAGCATCTGTAGTGGATATTACTATGGAAATACCGCTCTGTATGTTTATCTTGCTGTATTCAAGTATCGACAGTGCGCTCTTCTCTATGCTCACCTCGTTTTTAGACAGCTCCTCTGCATATCTTCTTATTGCGGCCTTTATTGCATGATAATTTTTTATCCCAAGCTCCTGCTGCACTATTCTGGCAAGCGCACTGTAATTCACTATGCCATTCTCAAGCGCTTCAACAGTATAAGGCTTGTTTTTAAGATAAAGCCTTACCAAATCAGATATCATTTGTACCACATAATACATTATCCATAAAAATTGTTCAAATTAGACAATATTTTATATAAAAGTAAAGCTATAAAATACTATAAATAAGAAAGTGGAAACCATGAAAGAATTTACAATAAGGAAGGCCACAGCTGCAGATGCAGAAAAATTATCCAAGTTCTTGGGTCACGATGATGCTGAAAAGGCCAGCATTCTTAAGGATTTGATAAGGCATGACATGTCGTTCGTGGCAGTTGACGGAACCGGCTCCATAGTCGGATATATCAGTGCGTTTGTTGGCGTAGGCAATGCCTCACCGCATGGGACTAAAAGCAAAGAGCCAAACGACATGCTGCTTGATTTAGTGTATGCCTTAAGGAATGGTCAGCACGTACAAGGATACGCATCTGGCTGTGATAAGTAATATTTGCATCATTTGATACATATGAGTGCAATTTTGTGCCAAATATGCCTCAATATTTAAATATGGTTTTTAGCATAAGATATGCAGATGGCAATGCATACACATGCAAATAAAAGCGCTCAAAATCTTGCTCGTTTGAATACGCATATAGCTCCTGCTACCGAGAAAGACGTATCCAAGATAATCGATATCATAAACAAGGAGGCAAAGCTTTCCGGTGCAGTGCTTCCTGTCAATGAAACGGAGGTAACTTCATGGATAAAGAATGGTTTGTCATTTGTTGTAAAGACGACTGCCGGCGAAATAATAGGGCACCATTCAGCGTACATATGGCCAGAATCAAAATGGATAGAGCTTCGTGCAGCCATTGTTGCTCCAGAGTACCGGGGAAACGGAATAAACAAAGAGCTCAAGAAATCAGTAATGGACGCAATACTAAAAAAATATCCCAATGCCACTATAGTTTCTGTGAAGAACAAGGCGAGCAATGGCCGCACCCTTCTCGAAGAACTCGGATTCAAGAAGATTCCGCAGTCCGAAGCGCCAAAGGAGCTGTTTGAGATAGGGCCTAAAAATGAGGAATATGACATCTATGTGCTTAATCCAAGAATCAATTCTGAATTAAGCGTCCTTGCACGTGCCTGAGAATGGGCGTCTAAATGGAAGAGAATATTGCAGATCTATTTTGCAGTTTAGTTGAAATACCTTCTCCAAGCGGAAGTGAGCTTGAAGTTGCAGAATACATATCAAGGTACCTTAAAAAGAATGGCATTGATTCATATTTAGATAACTCCGGAGCGCATATCCGCAGCAATTCAGGAAATCTTGTAGCAGAAGTCGGTGGCAGCGGACCAACTATAATGTTCGTAGCGCATATGGATACTGTGGAAACCGGAAGCGTTAAAATAAGGCCTAAAATAAAAAATGGGACAGCGACAAGCCATGGAAATACTATTTTGGGCGCAGACAACAAGGCAGCAGTTGCCGCACTTGTAAGTGCCATTATCGATCTGAAGAAAGACAATAGTCACTCTAATATAATTGCTGTGTTCTCGGCCAGGGAAGAGAGCGGAATCATGGGTGTAAAATATCTGAAACTTAATAAAAAGGTAGACTACGCTTTCATAATAGACGGAGGTTCTCCTGCAGGCACATTTATAACACGTGCATTGGGCCAGACACCTTTTAAGATAATAATAAAAGGGCGAGAGGCTCATTCGGCAGTGAATCCAGAATACGGTCGCAATGCCATTAAGTCGGCCGGGCTTATAGTGGCGAGCCAGAAATTAGGCAGATTCCAGGACGGAAGCACAGTAAACATAAACAAAATAGACGGAGGGGGGAGCACAAATATAATCCCCGGACAAGTAACCATTTTAGGGGAAGTAAGGGCGTTTAGCCCAGAAGCCATGAAAAAGCGATTCAGTGAACTAGAAGCACACTCACGCAAAGCATGCAAAATTACCGGATGCAAATTCAACATCATACAGGAAAAAAAGGAAGGCGCTCCGCCATTTCATATAGGGAACAACAAAATCGCGGAAATTGCAAAAAAAGCAACAGAAACCGCAGGATTTAGATTTGAATTGAAAAGCGAAAACGGCACTATAGAGGCAAATTGGCTAAAGACCCGCATCGAAAACCTTATAGGAATGTCAAGAGGAGGCAAAAATCCCCATTCAAAGGAAGAGAGTATAAAGATAAGTGAAATTATTGACACAAAAAAGCTCATACTTTCAATATCCAAGCTTAAAATCAAATAATGAAAAATTTATGCCTACAATTAAAGATCCAAATAATTTAGATTTCAAAATTAAAAAATCTACTAGCGATGACGCTGCCGCAATAGTCAGCCTCGTAAATCAAGAATCCGAAAGGTCAGGTGCAGTATTGCGCATATCAAAAGACGAAGCAATTAAATGGATAGCTAATGGCACATCCTTGGTTGCAAAGGATGTATATGGCTGTATAGTGGGCCATATATCTGCAAATGTGTGGCCAGCCAGTGGTTATATAGAGCTCAGATCCTTTGTTGTAAATCCCTCTTTCAGGAAAAAAGGTATAGGCATCAGATTGGTAATAAATATGCTTAAATCAATAAAGAAGAGATATGGGGACAGGCAAATCATATCATTTACAAACAAATTCGGCAGTGGAAAAAGGATTCTTACTGCAAACGGATTTAAGCCGTTCGATTATGAAAAAGTTCCAAAGGAGCTATTCAGTATAGGGATGCCGCACCGAGGAAAGAAGGAGCACGGCTACATGGTTTTTGTTCTTAAATGCTCCAATGCGAAGTCGAAGTTAAATAACTTTGGAGGATAATTAGATTACAATGGGTCCGTAGCTCAGCTTGGATAGAGCGGAACCGTCCTAAGGTTAAGGTCGCGGGTTCAAATCCCGTCGGACCCGTTAGATCTTGCAACATGCAAGAGATTTACAATGTAATTTGCATAACGTATAAATAAATCCACTATTCAAATACAATTAGGATAACTATGCCAAAGCTAAGCAAAAGAATAAAGGAGCCAAGCATACTTGTAAAGCCAGTATCGCAGTTTGGCGGATTGGACAATATACACGTAGCGCTGTTAGTTCTTGTAGTTATACTTATTCTTACTATAGTTGCGATATCCTCCCATACGCATATTACACTGGTAAATGTAACGCAGGGTCAGAACTGTTCATATGGCTCTATAAATGGCACATGTGCAACTGCAGTACACAATGAGACTCAGATAAAGTCGTATGTTGAAAGAATCCTTGCATCATATGCCAATATTAACGGTTCGCTTTCCATACTTCCGTTCATATCGAATGTATCTCAGATAAATGCTTCATTCATACCGTCGCTCAGGCAGTGGTACGTTTCAGTGCCGTATACTGTACCTACAACAAGTAATACCTATATATTATCCTACATGATAAATGACCGAAATCTTAACCTTTCCGGATCATTTGTCCAAAATCCTCCCCCTCCGCAAATATCAAATAACCATGTGGTTACCACAGGCGTGATACAACTATCGCAAAAAACTAGCTGCAGTATAAACGGCATTATTCCCGTATATTGGTTCACAGATCCTTATGCCCCGGGTGCGTTATCATCGCTTGTAAACGAGACTAACTTGCAGAAATCATTCGAATCAAAAGTAAATATCACACTTAAAGTGCTATTCACTCAGTATTCCGCTGCAATGGCTTCGAAATACGGCATCAACAATACTCTTAATATGCAAAAATATCTTCTATGCGGCTCCCTGCAGAAGAACTTCAGCAAATTCGTAAGCGCGCTAAATTCTACGAATAATGGTCTGTATCTGCCCACTGCCGTATTACGTGATATTGCTCTTCAATCTGGACTGAATATGTCTTCCTTGGATTCCTGCATTTCAAATTCGCAGCAAGCTATAGATGCCCAAGCAGTCCTTGCCAAGTATTATAACATAACTTCTTCTTCATCGGTAATAACTGACTGCCAGTATCTTTCGGTGCCGCAGACAGCTAGGAATGCAATATGTTATGCTAACAAAACGCTATGCTGAGAGCAAATATCACAGCAATTTTCGTTTTGTATTAATTGGCGATGTTTGCACAGAAAATATAAATAGGTATAAATATACAAAATATTGGTTGTAATTTGGAATCAAAAAAATATGAAGCCAATTCTAACAAGTTTGATTTAAGGATAGCGGAAAAAC
>JAJZLN010000013.1 GCA_021803425.1 Microcaldota archaeon
GGGCTTGCAGGGTTAGCAAGAGATACTTCCAAGAGCAACGACGCCGCTGCATTGCCTGCATCCTTAGGCAGCAAATAATCATACGCGCACTGCAAGTATAAGTCAATCTGATTATAATTAAATGGGCCCGCTGAGATTTGAACTCAGGACCTCTTCCTTATCAGAGAAGCGCTCTAACCAAACTGAGCTACGAGCCCATCGATATAGACTTATTTTGAAGGTATATAATTATATCTCATTTCAATTCTTTTTCTTTAATGTCCTCTGCGAGTTTCAAGAAGTCAGATTGCATGATGGGGATCCTGCTTTTCAATCTCAATGCCGCTGCAGGGTGGAAGGTTATGAAATAACTTGTGTTGTCCCTTCTAATAATTTTTCCATGGTTTTTCTCAACCTGGCCAATCCCAATAACGTTAAGCGCTGCAAAATTTCCGAGAAGCAATATATAATGCGGTTTTATTATGTCAATCTGATTCTTGAGGAATCCGACGCATAATTCTGTCTCGAGTCTGCTTGGCGCCCTGTTTTTTGGCGGAAAAAACTGTACTACATTTGATATGTATACGTCTTTGCGTTTTATTCCGGCTTTCAAAAGCATAGAATCCAGCAGCTTCCCGCTCCTTCCGACAAATGGCCTAAGATTCTTGTCCTCTTCAGCGCCTGGCGCCTGGCCCACAATCATGATATCAGCATCAAGCCTCCCTTCTCCAGGAACAAATCTTATGGAAAGGTCCCACGGCGCCGATCTTTCAGGCAGCGTTGAATAGCTGTTGTTGAGCCCCTTCATAAGCTCAAATCTTTTTATATAATCGTATACCGAAGGCATTAGCTGCACAAGATCCCTAAATCCGAGCTTTTTAACTGCATCATCATAATCTGTCCATTCGTAGCCTTTATGCTCGGATGATATTTTGACATGAGGGCTTTCCGCCTCTGCAATGAAAAGCTTAAGCTGCTTCAATACTTTTTCTCCGTTCTTCTGAAAAAAATATTTTGATGTAGCATAAAAGAAGGGCAAGAAATGCGGTTTTATCCCTGTTTCCTCCAATATCTCCCTAGTTGCAGCCTGCTCTGCACTCTCCCCATCCTCTATGTGGCCTTTCGGTAAATCATACTCTCCATTTTCTTTCTTCAGTACGAGAAAAAGCGCTCTTCCATCTTCCTTCCTATAAATAAATGCACCTGCGGAATACTCAAATAATGTCAATGAACCAGCCCCATTATCTGGCAATATTCGTTGTCCAATGTGGAGTTGAATGCATTGGGATTAAGCCGTGCAATATTGGCAAATGCTCCATATGCGCTTTCATAGGGATTTATGCAATTCTTTGTGCCATATCCGTTTAGCATTGGGGCCACAACATACATGTCAAGTATATAGCTAGTGCCTCCGCTGCTGTAAGGTACTTTTGCATAATATACAAACATCTTTGTGTTTGGCACTCCATATTCATAAACAAATGAAGTGCCGTATGTACCAAGGTATTCCTTCCATGCAATTATTGACTTGTTGTACGAAATGAAATTCTCTATGCTTGCATTCTGCTTTGCAAATATTATCTCTATGGGAACGCCATTATTTGTAGCATTCTGCAGCACTATGTCAATGCTTGTGTTCTGCGAATTAATCAAGCTGTATGAAGGCCCCTTATATAATGCATGTGCGCCAAAAAGGGAGCTTGCAGAGTCCCAGTTAAATACCGGATTATTGGACAGGTATTGCGGTGAAACGTAGCTTGCACCAATGTAGCTCAATGATAAAAAGAAATAAAATGCGGTAAATACAACTGCAATAACAACGTTTCCATAACGCTGTTTCCTAGGCATTTTTCCTTCGTCAAGCTTAATTGCAGGGTATTCCATTCCATATCTCCCAACAGCCAGGAGCATCACTACTATTATTCCGTAAAACATCAGTTGGCCTATGAAGCTGTGCAGCTGAGATATTGTGCTGTTGGGACCGTACAGGAACCAGTCGATTGATATTAGCAGCATCCTCACGAAGTTCAAGACAAGCAGCAAGGCAAGTGCGCTTAATATCCACACAATCTTTCTGAAGATTCTTCCTTTGAGGAAATATGCTACAGGTATGAGAAACACCACAAGCCCTATTATTGCCCCGATGCCTATGCATGCATTGCCTATGCTTATTCCGCTATTGTTGAAATAGAGGGTTATAGGGGATGAGAACGAAATCCCATGGAATACCAGCTTCGATGCAAGATATATTGCAAACGTGTTTGCCGAAGCAAAACCAAGATTCATTTCTATTATGGGAAGCAGAAGCACAGGAGATGCAAATACCGAATAGATTGCAATAGGCGCAAATTTATCCAAGTTTTTCATGCCAAAAAGCATGATCGCAAGCGCAATTATGGCTATCGGAAGCAGCAGCATATCTATTCTATAGCTGAAAAAAGCACCTCCAAATGATGCAAACGAATTCATCTCCAACAATATAAAAGCGGCGAAGAGGACAGCTCCAATAAGCATATCGTTCCTATCAACATTCGGCAAAATGCTCTTGTCTTTCAGCATAAAAATGGCAAATACCGGCAGCATTAGCATCGGTATTATAACATATGTAGAAGGGTCCGTGTCGCTTATGTTATACTGCGTTATTGATACGGATGCTGCAATAATCACTGCAATAAGTACTGCGAAGATGATTATGCTTTTAGATCTGCCTATTTTCACAAATGCACCAAACAAATGCCAATGTCCTCAGTCGATATGGACGTCATCACATTTCAGTAGTTACTCTTGTCTTCACAGGACAGATGTATATTCATTAGCACATATATATAGATTTAACCCGAAGTTGGTATATGCATAAAATGGTAAAATTCAGGTATCTCCCGCATACTGCAGACATGCGCTTCAGGTCTTATGGCACCGATTTCAGGCACTCCCTTGAAAATGCTGCGCTTGCACTGCTCAATACCATGCTGGACATCAAAGGAATAAATGCGGACAAATCAAAAGAATCAAGGATAACCATACATGAGTCGGCAGATACTGAAGAAGAGCTTGCGTGGTTCACCCTTCAGGACATACTCTCAAAGGTGGATTCCAGGAAACTTAATGCGTATTCATTCAAAATAAATTCTATAGAAAGAAAGAAGAGAATGAAATTATCAGGAGTGCTGCATCGCAAACTGTCAAAAAAGGATTTTTCAATGCTCTCGGTAAAGGCGGTAACTCCCCATGATTTGAAAGTAGAAAGGAAAAATGGAATAACCTCAATACAGGTAGTAATAGACGTATGAAACAGCTATTGGACCATATTCAAAGCGAAGCAAGCAATAGACTTCGGCATCAGAGCCTAAAGGTCACCTGAAGTTATTTTCCTCTATTTTCAGCAGCTTTTTAAGCCTCCGCATCCGTTTTTCTGAGCTATCGAATTTCGTTGTCAGCCATGCTGTTACTATCTCATTGGCGCATTTGAAATCAACAAAGTCGCCTGGCAGGCACAATACATTTATGTTTTCATCCTTTTTCGCCCTTGCCGCAGACTCCTTGCTGTGGCATAATGATGCGTATATTCCGCCGAATTTATTTGCAGTCAGAACCATCCCATGCCCAGACCTGCAGATCAATATCCCCTTCCCTTCTGTTTCAAGCACCTTTCTACAGACCTTTTCTGCGTAGTCTGGATAATCATCGCTGTCGTCGTAGGCAAATGGCCCTTCATCAAACAGGTCATGCCCTTCCTTCTTCAGTGATTCAATAAGTTTCTGCTTGAGCTCAAAGCCTCCATGGTCGCTGCCAATGTATATCATTGCCACAAATATCCCAATCAAACTATATGCAGCGAAATAAAAATATGCTTTACTATGTCAATGGATTTGCTCTAATCCTACAGCCGAAGCATGTGAAATTTTGTGCTCACTTTGTTAATATTAGCCAGGAGAGGGAGTTGAACCCCCCTTTGCCGCTCTGCAGGCGGCCACATAGCCGATCTGTCATCCTGGCGAGCCAAGGATATTAAGCATATAAGCTATAATAAATATACTTGGACAATAAATAATGTAAGATGTGATTGGATGAGAGCCGTATTTGGGAATATACCAAAGGAATTCGTTTCTGAGACCGAGATTTTCAGCTTGAAGGAGCCATTGTCAAATGCCGTATCAAAGATAAACAAGTATGGCGCTGTGGTCGTGACAAGGGATGGCAAGTATTACGGGATGGTGGATGACAGGGCAGTTTCAGTTAGGGCGGGAACAAGCACGAGCAGGAACCTGTCACTTGGGAAAATCTCAAGGAACACCCAGCTTCTATCTGAAGATTCAACAATCAACAATGCAATATCTGCGTTCTATTCTTCAGCGTCAAAGGCGCTTCCGTATATTGAAAACGGAAAGATAAAAGGTATAGTGAAGAGGACCGATATCCTCAAGTCAGTGCTTTCAATGCATCTGCTTTCAAACCTGAGAGCCGCAGATGTCATGTCTGCCCCTCTACTGGCCATAAGCCAGGAATCCAGCATAGAGCACGCAATGGCTTCAATGAGGGAACACGCAGTCAATCGACTTGTCGTTATCGACAGGGGAAAACTGTACGGCATAATCACCGCAAGGAATGTAATGGAGTATGGGACTGCACTTAAGGCAAGGAAGCCTGGCTTTGCCCTGGGGAAGGCAAGGCACACGAAGGTCGGCGACATATGCCAAAGGAGCGCGTTTACCATACCATACGAAGTTGGACTGGATTCGGCAATAAGGGAACTAATAGGCAAAAACATATCTTCGCTCATAGTCCTGAGGAGCAACAAGCCTGTTGGCATACTTACTATAAGGGACATATTCGAGACTATTGTCAAGAACGAGAATGTAAAGAGAAGGAACATAATGATATCCGGCCTGGATGACAATACAAAGGAGATGGAAGATGAAATATTGGCTGATCTTGAACTGCTTGCCGAAAAAGTTGACAGGTTCAGCGGCACCAAGGTCGACTATATTGCGCTTAATATCAGGCATATAAAATCCAAGGGATATGAGTTAAGGGGCAGGCTCGGATTCGCACGGGGCGGAGCCCTGCATATACATGTTTCAGGATACTCTTTGAGCGCCACGCTTAAGGACGTCATAAACAAGATGTACAGGGAAGCAAAGAACAGGAATGATTTTGTATTAACAGGAAGGAGCATATGATCTGCAAAGATGAAAACAAAAGGAAGCTCCAATCAAGCGTAGAGCTGCTCATCACAATGTCTTTTGGGCTTGCTATACTGCTTCCAATAGTCATACTTGCATTCATACAAATAGCAAACACAAATACGTCGCTTACTGCAATAGAGTCCCAGCAGACAGCAAGCAAGCTTTCCAATGCTGCCGTCCTGATAGGGAATGAGGGACCTCCTGCAAGGCAGCTTGTGCAAGTCAATATGCCTCCTGGCGTTATAAACGTGTTCGTAGGAAACACCCTCAACGGCGTAGGCCACGAGATAATATTCCAGATAGTCTCTCCGATAAACACCAGCTTCATAACCACCTACACTCCGATAAACATAAGCGGCAACCTCGGAGGCATATCATCGCAGGGCACATATCTGGTAAATGTAAGTGCGCAGTCGTCTTGCCCTTCAAATCCGAATCTTCCATGCGTGTACATGCAGCCTGCGGTGTAGGCCTATGAAGAACCAGATCGCATTCGATTACTTCATGATATTCATATTCGTTCTTGTAATATTCACCCTCATATTCTCGTCAATCGCAAGGCAGAGGGCCGTGTTTTCCAACCAGCAGTCGTACAGCCAGCTTCAGCTTGTTGCCCAGGATGTGGCAGCACAGCTAAACCTGGCGGAGCAGGCCGGCAATGGCTATTATGCAAATTTCACCCTTCCGGCAGACCTTAGCTTCCTCCAGTACAACATATCCGTAACGAAACAGGGTTTTGTAATAGTTTCAACAAACACATTCGGGCAGCAGACACAGTCTTTTGCATCAAGCTCTGCATATTCGGTCATTTCTAATCCATCCGCATTCGTTTCTAACGCCTACATAATACCTACCTATACTGGCACGGGCACCATATCATTTCAGAATTCATACGGAACAATATGCATAGACTACAACTGCACCATATCAAACCGGACATCCCAGCTTATCGTGTCGCAGTCGCAATCGCATGGAATAATGTTCAATGGGCAGGACACCTATGCTGAAACTACAAACGCTCCAAGCGCAAACATCGGAACCCCAGTGACAATGTCAGCATGGGTTTATGTTAACGGGCCAAGCAGCGGCCAATACAACTGGATAATAGCAAAACAGTATGCATATGGAATTGCAGCAGGCTGCAGTACCTCACTGCCATTGCATTTCTGCTATTACAACTGGGGGTCGTCTTCATCTGTAAGTTCTTCAAATGCGCTTAAGACGGATACCTGGTACTTCATTACGGCAACAGTGAGTTCAAGCACGGAGACTGTATATGTAAATGGAGTGCAAGACTTTAGCGGCGCTCTTTCTGTTTCAAGCCAAAGCTATCCATGGGAGATTGGATATGGCAACTATGAAAATCAGTTCTTCAACGGGATAATAACAAATGTTCAGGTCTACAGTTCCATACTCTCTCAGCAACAGGTATCCCAGTTATACGGCGAAGGCATAACCGGTCCGCCAATAAGCTCTTCAGGCCTGTTTGCATGGTGGCCCCTCAACGGGAATACAAACGACTACAGCGGAAATGGAAATAGCGACGTGCTATACGGTGCGCAAGGCTATGTGCCGCTATCACAAATACAGGCGCTCTCAATCGGAAGCAATGGCATCGGAATAAGCAATTCATTGATAGGATTTTCAGCCACTTCGGGAATCTTCAACGGAAATCCGTCAACCTACAACTACACAAATCAAAATGGAATTGCATCAGCAATACTTAGCCAGAAGGTTGGTACGGGGGCTTCACTTGCATATGCCACAGCATTCAACGGGAATTATTCATATGCTTCTTCAAATCTCATCGCATGGTGGCCATTGAATCTTGATTCAGAAGGAAGGATATATGACATCGGTACAAACAGCAACCTGCCGAATCCTCTTTATGGAAATGTATTTTATGCATCTCAGGCCCTGCCTAACTATATTGCGGATTTTGACGGCCAGGGCAGTTACATACAGATACCGGGAAACACTGCCCTGGATCCTTCAACATTTACAATGTCCGCATGGATAAATGCGAAGGGCCCAAGTCAGGGATACAACAGCTGGATACTGGGCAATCCCGGTTCTTATAATATTGGGCTTTGCAGCGACAAGCTTTATTTGTGCTTCCAGGATTTAGGATCAAACCAGGTATCCAACAATCCAATAAATAGAGATACCTGGTATATGGTCAGCGCAGTCGTGTCAGGAACAGGCGAAACTGTTTATGTGAACGGAATACAGGTTTACAGCGGATTGGCAGGACTGTCTTCATGGTCAGGGTGGCAGATTGGAAATGGAGGATGCTGCAATGAATTCTTCAATGGGAGCATCTCAAATGTGCAGATGTATCCATCCGCATTGACTCAGAGCCAGATATACAGATTGTATTCGGAAGGAATCGGCGGCAGCCCGGTAACTGGCGGTATTATTGGCTGGTGGCCCCTCAACGGGAATGCAAACGACTACAGCGGAGGAGGAAACAACGGGACAATATATGGAAATGTGCAGTTCAGTAAATATTCGGCGCAGCAGGCAGGCTCTGCACACTTCCTTGCAGCAAGCTTCAACGGGATAAACAGCTACATTTCAGACAATTCAATAATCGTTCCCGTAACAAACATTACTGCATCGGCATGGTTTAATATTACAGGCAATTCGTGCCAGCCTTTGCTCAGCTCTTCAACATTCTCGCTCTATGCTGGCAATTCATGCGCAACTTCGGGCAGTTTCTTCGGACATACAATTACGCAGCCGGGCGGTATCGTAGTGCCGCAGAATGTATGGGTCCACATTTCCGCATACTATGACAGCGCAACAGGCAATGCCTTAATCCAGTACAACAATGTTCCTGTGGCATCGGCAGTTCTTCCCCAAAAACTCAGCAGCCAGTACATCAATGCGATTTCAATAGGAAGCGACGGAACAAGCCACTTTGACGGAAGCCTGTCTGATATACAGGTATACAGCAGCATGCTCCCCCAGCAGCAGCTTAATTCACTTTATCAAAACGGACCTTCTTCATTCCCTGTAAATTCGAGTATCATTCTCTGGCAGCCTCTGGACGGCAATGCCAATGATTATGGCACATATGGCACAAACACTGTTTCAGCAAACATCATCTACAAAACACAGTCTTCAAATCCGCCATATATCACGCCTTCGCAGAATGGCTATGGCATATACTTCAATGGCCAGACCAGCAAGATAGTTATAAACAATCCAGCGCAGCTTTCATCAAGCGGGTTTAGCGTGTCTGCATGGGCATATCCCGTTGGCTCCAGCAGCTCTCCAAACAGCGGGCAGGAGGTAATAGGGGAGAATAATGCATACCGGCTGATGTTCGATGGAAACGGAAACAACGATGTGGAATTCTATTATTTTATAGGCGGATCCTTCAAATCAGTAATATACGACGGGGCACTGCCCCTTAATTCGTGGTCGATGCTTACCGGAACTTTCAACGGGATTTCCTTGAATCTTTATGTAAACGGAATTCCAGTAAATTCGGTTTCTGTAAGCGGTTCAGTGCCAACCGCAACCAACCCTACAGTTATGGGCGCAAGCGATGTATCCCCATTCAATTCGGACTTTTTCAACGGCACAATAGCAGACATGCAGCTTTACAATACTGCTCTGAGTGCTGAAGATGTAGCACAGCTGTACGGAGCCGGCATGCCAATAACTCAGTCCGTAACCGTTCCCTTGGTGACTATACAATGAAGGCGCAATTCTGGTCGATAGATGCCGTGTTCGCAATGGTCATATTCACAGGAGCAATGCTGATCCTAAGCATAGTCTGGCTCGGGGTAAGCAACCAGTTCTCATCTGAATATTCATACGGTGTAGGGGCTATGCAGTTCCAGCTCATCGGGCTTGTGCAGAAACTCCAGTCTCAGGGGACTCCGCCAAACTGGGACTCGGTTCTCGTTTCAGGAAGCCACGGCTCCACAATCCTTTTCAGGAACGCTACAGTCGGCCTTGAGTACGGAAATAGCGGTGAGCTTTCAGTAAACAAGATTATTGCACTTGAAGCACTTTCAAATATAAATTACCAGGCAACCAAGCAGATACTCGGAGTGGGTTATGATTATTATATAAGATTTTACTCAAGCCAGTATAACATGTCAATAGGAATGAATCCGATAGTAGGCAACGCTGTTGCCATACAGACTGCAACAGTGCCTGTAATATTGAACAACGGCCAGAGTGCAAGCATGCAGGTCATGGTCTGGACGAATACAAGCTTTGGTGTTAGCTGATGAAGGGATTCGTGTTCACTCTCGATGCGCTTTTCGCGCTCATAATAGCTGCATCAGGAGTAGCGGTCCTTCTATACTTCGTGTACTCAACATCCATACCCTATCAGCTCCAATATTCTTCCACAGGGTCATTCATGCTCAATCTGGCTTCGGAAAAGCTAAGCTCTCTTGCAGGAATACCTCTTGTTTCTTCAATAGCGCACCAAGAATCGTCAAGCAACCAGACCTGGGTAGAAACAAACAAGAACGTGTTCAATGACGCAGGCAATCAGAATGGCCCAAATCCGCTTCTTGTTGAATACACATTCAATGCGTCTGCAATAATTGCAAACGGCACAATACTTGCCGATTACGGAAACATATATTTCGCGTCAGATAATCTAATATATGCAATTAACATAACTTCCGGGAATGTAATATGGACAGAAGGTTCACCTCCGATAACTTCAAGCTCGCAGTTCGGGAACACTATAAATTCCACTGCAATATACGACGGCATGCTTGTATATCTTACGCCAGGGAATATTGTTGCAATAAACGCACATAACGGGAGTTTGATATGGGCCAAATCCATAAACATAAACTCTCCGGGCCATGAACAGATCAATGAAAATAACCTTCTCGCCTTCTCTCCGTTGAGGGTATATAACAACAGGATAATATTTTCGATATACGATCAGGATGGTGATCCAGACAGTAATCTGTTTTCATATTATGCAAATAACGGGACCCTGGCTGATACTGTAAATTCAAATATTATACCATTTATTTCAGTTGCCGATGGCCAGATTGCAGCTTATATAAGCTCATTTGTTTTCTTTTTCTTTGAAACTAGCAGCCTAAATTTACTTACTTTTCCCTACAATAGCACATACAGCAGTGTTAAGATATGGCCATCTCCTCAAATTCAGTCATTTTTTGTAACCATTTCAAATATGGCAACTTATGCAAACGTTATAGCCGTAGGGCAGGATGATGATGAATTCCTATTCACTATTTCAGGCACTCAAATAAAAGACATAGACCTTGCAGGACAGACAGTGACCGGAACTTCAATATACGGCGGGCATATAATATACCAGACAACAAGCAGTGTTGGAGAGCTAAATACATCGGGGTCGCAGATATGGTCTACAAATATCCCTCCTCTTTACTCAACAGGATATACATTGTACAATGCAACTCCGGTAATTTCATCACACAATGTTTACACAATATGGCCAACCGGATACATACTAATACAGAATCTTTCTACAGGAGCAATAATAGGAAATGTGCTTATTCCATATTCGTATCCAATAAGCAATGGCGCAGTAAATCCCTATATAGCTCTTGCTTACGGCAGGCTGATAGCAAGCGTCGGCACTCGCCTTATTGTATTTGGCACATGCTCTGCAAATCCGAATGATTCTGTGCTTTCTGCCGTAGCCACTCTTTATGCCAATGGAGATGGATCCTGTGCAAGCTACATACTCAGCAAGATTCAGCCTAATTCCAATTACTCTATATCTGTAAACAATCCCGCTCTTTATCCAAAAAGCAACAACAACTATTATGTGGCCAGCTTCAACGGGATAAACAGCAATGTGACTATTCAGGATTCAAATGCCCTTGATTCAAAAGAGATTACTCTTACTGCGTGGTTATATCCGACTTCCTGCCCATCATCGTTTTCAAGGATAATATCTAAAGACACATATTCATCAAATCCGCATTCAGGCTGGACACTGCTTTTCAATGCAAATGGACAATGCAGCGTATATGTGGCTTTTAATCCAGGCGGAGGCGAATTTGACAGTGGGACAGTGAATCTTGTTAAAAATTCCTGGAATTTCGTTGCGCTTTCATATAATGGATTTGCGCCAATGATATATCTTAATGGAGTTGCAAATGACATTTACGGTACGGGCGTATATACTCCATCGCCATCTCCGCTTGTAATTGGATGCGGCGATTCGGATGTTCCATGCAGTAATGGGGCATTCAATGGATTGATATCGGACGTGCAGATATACAACACGTCCCTGCAGCCGATACAGATAAGCACATTATACTCAGAAGGGCCTGGAGCTCCTCCAATAGACTATAGGAATGCAACAGCATGGGTGCCTCTTGAAGGAGACGGAAACAGCTACGGCAGCATTCTTATGGCCGGATTTCCTTTCAATTTGGCTTACACTTCAAATTCTTATGTGCCTTTGGGATTACAGAATGCACAGTCAGTCTCCGCGCAATCAGTGTCAATGCCAATACTTAACTACAGCACCGGGGTTTATCATCTGTACAATGTGAGTGTATATTCATGGAAATAGCTAAAAGATCAGTTTCAAAAGCGCAGCTGATGTCAATA
>JAJZLN010000015.1 GCA_021803425.1 Microcaldota archaeon
TATTGGTTGTAATTTGGAATCAAAAAAATATGAAGCCAATTCTAACAAGTTTGATTTAAGGATAGCGGAAAAACCTACTGTTTCATCAAGAATAATCGACGTAATAGGTCCTGGCAGATCCCTAGTTACTATTTTTGATGCACTGTCTATCCAAGAAAGCGGCAAGTATTGGATAAGCTCAAAGTACATTCCAAAAACATCCGGAGTTTATATATACAAAAATAATAAATTTGAGTATGAAAGTGGCAAGCGTGTCGATTGGTCAGAATCCATCTATATATCTAAAGGTGCAGCTTCAATTGCTGCATTAGGGCAGGAAAAGCCAATTATTTTCATGGTTGGCATAGAAGCATTGAAAGCCGGCCGATTTGCGGCTTTTTCCGAATCTACCTTTTTAAATGTTGCTAAAGCGGTAAGCGTTCCAGAATCACGGAATCAGAGTTTAGTCATTGAACCTGAAGAGCCAGTTGCAGGCGATTCAGAAACTGAAAACAAATCAATTAAGATTAAAGCGATTTTCAAAAAGCTTCTGAGGCACCCAAAGAGCTGACCAACAATCGGGCATGACGGGATTTGAACCCGCAACTTACGGCTCCGCAAGCCGCTGTGCTATCCAAGTTACACCACATGCCCATAAGATATTTTATATACGTTTCTATTTATAAAAACCATATAACAAATCTAAAATGGCTACGTGAGGAAATGGTGGATTCAAAAGAAAAAATATGCACGTCATGCGGAAAGAGCACTGCACAGTATGTCGAGTTCAAGTGTCCATCTTGCCTTGACAACAAGATAGCACGTTGCTATAGCTGCAGGGAAAAGCACATACGATATAGGTGTTCGAAGTGCAATACTGAGGGTCCTTGATGGGAAAGGTAGCTACTCTTTTCAAAGTATATGCAGATGATGCCGAAGCGGCAAAAACCAAGATTGTTGCCGAGTTGAAGCCTACAAGCATACAGGTAGAGGAGATAGGTTTCGGCATAAAGGTGATAAAGGTAATGTTTATCCATGAGGATCAAGAAGGAAGCACAAATTTTGAGGAAGGGCTCAAAAGAATAGACGGAGTGCATGACGTTGAAGTCGCAGAAGAAAGCCTTCTTTAATAAATAATCTCTCCTTCCTTACTACGTTAAGGTACAAAGGCAGGCATTGCTAGTCACCGTGATTTTGTGATCAAATCCATAGCGCTCAAGAATTGGAAAACCCATAAAGACACAAAGATCGAATTCTCAAAAGGAGCCAATATACTTATAGGCCAGATGGGTGCAGGAAAAAGCTCCGTAATGGATGCCATATCATTTGCCCTGTTCGGATCGTTTCCTGCTATGCAGCACAAAAAGGTTAATGTAAGCAAGCTGATAAGAAATAAACCCAAGCAGGAGAGCAACTCCTCGCTGACGCTCACGTTGGAACTAAATGGCGATGAATATGTTATAGTAAGGGAATTAAGCATAGATGGGAAGTCTAGCGCTACAATAAATAAAAATGGATCGTACCTGCAATCCCAGCCAAAACGTGTTACGGAGGAAATAGAGAGGATACTTAAAGTTGATTATGACATGTTTTCAAAAGCTATTTATTCCGAGCAGAATGGTCTGGACTATTTCCTTAATATCAGCTCATCAGAAAGAAAGAAGCAGATAGATAGCCTTTTAGGCATAGATAAATTTGCCATAGCACAAGACAATGCAACAACACTTGTAAATAGGCTAAGGGATATGGTCGTTGAAAGCGAAAGAATTGCAAAGGATTTTGATGTGGAAAAGTCAAAATCTGCGCTATACACACTCAAATCTGAGCGAGATTCGTTTAAAAAAGAATATGTTTCTGCAGAAGCCGCAATAAAATTGCATGAAACTGAGAAGCAAAGGATAGAATCTGAAATTATAAAATATAATGAGCAGAACAAAAGAAAGGCGGAGCTTTCCAACGAAATCGAGGCCATGAAAGGCAGGTTAGGGCTGCTTGAATCTGAATCCGCAAGCCGCGAGCTTCAGTCCCTTCCGGAAAAGGAGGCAGCTCTCAGTGAAAAGAAAGCAATGTCGGAGAAACTTGCTTCACTAAAAGCCGAAGATAGCAGGAATTCTGAAAGAGAAAGGTCTTTGCATTCAGAACTTTCAAGGCTTGAGGTAGAATTCTCCAATTCCAAGAAGGATATTATAGAGAAAAACAGGTTGTCTTCGGAATTAAGTAAGCAAAGTAAGGAGCGGCTCCAGAAGCAGCTCAATGATTCAAGCAATTTGCTCGAAAGGCTTTCTCAGGAACTTGCCATGTTGAAGTCTTCAATAGAGGAGGCTCATAATCAGGTGGACGGGCTTAAGGGGCATGTAACAAAATGCCCAATATGCGAAAGGGAGCTTGACGAGTCTTCTGTTTCAAGGATTCTTGCATCTAAGGAAGGCATCATACGAGACCATACGCTAAAGCTGCATGAAACCGAAGCATCAATTTCAAGGGAAAAGGAGCTGTCAAGCAAACTTAATCTTCATATAAATTCCATGTCTCTTTTGGAGGATAAGCTCAAAACATACTCAGATATAGAAGCTAGGAATGCTTCCATAGAATCAAAGCTGTCCAAAGCCCAGGAGGACTATAAGAACGCAAAGGCCTTAAAAGACGCGTCAAGCAAATCGCTGCTTGATGTCACAGAAAAATTGCAGAACTTAAATGCAGTAATAGGGGCTCTAGAAAGGAAGCTTAGGTATGAAGCTGAGATATCTACGCTGAAGTCACTGCTTTCCGAGAAGACCGCATTGTTTGGCAGCATCAATATAAGCCAGGCAACAATAGATTCTCTGCAATTGGCCCTTGTCAAAACAAATTCTGAGATCAGCAAAAATTCTGCAAATATGGCCTCCATTACCAGGTATCTTAAGGAAAAAGAGCTTCAGATCAGCGAGAAGGAATCTGATATAGCCCGGATAGAAAAGATACTTAATGGCATATCTAGAAAGAGGTCACTCGTAGATAATATATCAAAATTCAAGCGCGCACTTTCTGAGACGCAGACAGTGCTTAGGGGACAGTTAATAAGTTCCATAAACAGCATAATGGGGGAAGTCTGGACGGAGCTGTATCCATATGGCGATTATCCGTCCATAATTATAGATGCGTCTGAGGATGACTACAGCCTTATGCTTAAAGTGCTGTCAAACAATGAATATGCGTGGGAAGATGTAAATTCTATAGCAAGTGGAGGTGAACGCTCCATTGCGTGCCTTGCAATGAGGATAGCGATGTCCCTTGTCCTAGTGCCCAACCTTAAATGGATAATACTTGACGAACCTACGCATAATATAGATTCGGAAGGGCTATCCAAATTTGTCAGGATGTTCAGTGACACTCTTCCTGGGCTTGTGGACCAGATATTCATAATAACGCATGATGATATGTTGAAGCAGGTGTCCAATGCAAACATATTCCTCCTCAGCAGAGACAAGGAAGGAAATCAGGAAACCGGGATAGCTATTCTTTAGCTCTGCAGAATTAATTTCCTCGCCTCAAATGATGTCGAGTCCAAGGCTGCTATGCTGCTCCTCTATTTTTCCAAGCACCGAACTTCCGCTTACTCCTGTGAATATTGCTATAACCTCAATGCTGTCTCCCAGGCTAGGGTCAAGCCTTGCTCCCCATATGACATTCGCATTCGGCGCACTTCTTTCAGTGAGCTTTTCGCCTATCTGGTTGGCCTCGCCAAGAGTGAGGGCAGTTCCCCCTGTTATGTGCATTAAAACTCCTGTTGCATTTGAATAATCCACATCAAGAAGCTTGTTTTTCAGCGTATCTCTTACTACGTCTTCTACTCTGTTAGAACCGCTTGCAGTGCCAACACTTATCATGGCAAGCCCTCCAACTGACATAACGGACCGCACATCTGCGAAGTCCAGATTTATCAGGCTTGGTTGCGTTATTGCCTCGGTTATTCCTCGTACTGCCTTAACTGTTATCTCATCTGCAATGGCAAATGTTTTCTCTATTGGAAGATTTGGGTATAATTCAACGAGTTTTTGATTGTCTATCACGATTAACGTGTCGATATGCTGCCTTAGTTTCTGTATCCCTCGCTTTGCAGTTTCAAGTCTAACTCTTTCAAGTGAAAAAGGAACAGTCACTACTCCCACAACAATTGCGCCATTGTCCTTGACTACTCTGCCTACCACGGGAGCGGCTCCGGTTCCTGTCCCGCCGCCCATTCCGCCGCATAAGAATACAAGATTCATGTCTTTTGTAAGCACCTCTATTTCATTCCTGGAAAGCTCTGCAGCCTTTTCGCCTATTTCCGGATAGCCTCCGGCTCCAAGTCCGTGCGTCAGCGAACTGCCTAGCATGAGCTTGCTTACGCTCGGATTCATCATATTCAGCTGCTTTGCGTCCGTATTGAATGCGAGGAGCGAAGCGCCTTTTATGTCCATTGTGCTTAATCTTTGCACGGTATTGTTGCCACCGCCTCCTACTCCGATCACTCCAATGCGTGGCTTAAATAGCTCATAACTATCTACTGAAGAATTTTGCCCAATGTTTTCATACATTTATACACCAATTACGCTACAAACTACTTACGACAAAATAAATATACTTTTCTATGCACAGCTTGCAATGCAAATTATTCGGAGGGCATTGTGCAGATCATGCCTCAGGAGAAGAAAGCATGTATTCCGTTAGTCCATTTCCTTTGTTCTCCAAGTGCCCGTTGTTGACTTCCTCCGTTTAGGTATGTATACATATTCATGCCCCCATGGATCCCTTGTTTTTATTTTAGAGGGTCTTACATGCGTATGCCTTGACAATGAAAATTCATCCTTTGTGGGCTCTTCGGTAAGCATCGGTCCCTGTTTTGGGGAATATTGCGGCTCCTTGTCAACTTTCTCTATAGTTATACATGTTACGGGGCATTCCTCAGGACATATCATGCACCCTATGCATTTTGAAACCTGTATCGGGTATTCCGTCATCTCCGCTGCGTATGAATGGTCGTCAGTTGCGCCGTCTTCTATGTTTTTGTGGTATGCACGGGTAAAATCGAGCGTGTTTACCGGGCACACGTCCCCGCATATCCCGCACTGTATGCATTTTGAATTGTCGAACGTAAATTTGAAAGGCAATCCTATCACGCCTTCGGCTGTTGTGCTGGAGAAGTCTCTTTTATGACAGGCTGCGGCTTCGGCTCTATCTGTCTATTGAAAAACCCTCCTTTAAAAGAATATACTGTTACTATGACCCCACATACGCCAAGTATTGCAAATCCTACATAAAACGTATACATGGCCAGTGCGGGATTGTTTATTGAATTGAAATAGGTGTTAAAGAAACCCCAAATGTTGCTCGTGCTTGTAGATACCGTTGGAGGGAGCACCGCAAGCTGCGTTGCGCTCTCAGTTACGAATACCGTTCCTACCGTATAAAGCAGCGTACCTATTATCACAAACACTGAAAGGAGGCTATTATAAAACGGCTCTTCATCTGTATCTTTTATTACCATGAGCACAAGTGCAATAGCAAAGAAGTCTATTGCAAGCGGCTGAAATGGAACAGCAATTGGAAAGTCCTGGTAAATGCCCGGCCAGAAGAGCAGGAACCCAAGGAACACTATAAGGAATATGCTTGCATCCCTTAGCAATATAAAAAGCAGCCACCATATATCCGCAGCCAGCCGCAGTGTGAATTTCTTGAGTATCCTTATGAAATAAGGCCTTACTATCTGTATCGATACTGCAAGTATTGTCAGCAGTGTTATGAGTATTGCAATAGTAGCTTCAGTGTATACTGAAAGGGAGCTGACATACGTGTTAAACTGTAAGATTACAGGCACCAAGCCAAACATACCATTCAATACATTTTTGTTTGCATCAACTATTAAAGCTTTACTTATCACATTGCGAAAATCAAGTAAATAATCTAAGCGCCTATTCCTGTTAATACCTCTGCTAGCCTAAAAAATTAAATAGCTTGAATACGTAAAGCCATCATGTTGAATTCTGAAATAGCAAAGATGTTCGAAGAGATAGCAGACATGCTTGAGCTTGAGGACGGAGACTACAGGTTCGAGGTGCGTGCATACAGGAAGGCGGCTCTCTCATTGAACACAATGCAGGAAGACGTCGGTTACATATACAAAAAGGGCGGAGCCGAAGCGCTTATGGAAATATCTGGAATTGGCAAGGGCCTTGCAGGCAAAATAATAGAGTACATAAATACCGGCAAGATGGCAAAGCATGAACAACTAAAGAAAAAATATCCGATAGATTTCGAAAACCTTACCAGAATACCCGGCATCGGCGCAAAGAAGGCGTTCAAGCTGTACAAATACCTTAAAGTAAAGGATGTTCGGGATCTCAAGGAAGTGCTGGCAAAGCACAAGATACGCGATCTTGAAGGGTTTGGGGAGAAGAGCGAGGAAGAGATAAGCAAGGGAACCGCTCTTTTAGAATCTAGCAAAGGGCGAATGCCTATAGGCAATGCGTTGCCAGAAGCCGAGTCGATAATCAAGGAATTGGAGGCTTCAGGACTTATCAAAAGGTCGTCTATAGCTGGGTCGGCAAGGAGGATGAGGGATACTGTAGGCGATTTGGACATACTTGTAACTTCCGATCAGCCCGGCAAGGTGATGAAACTCATTCCTAAGCTCAGCCAGATAAAAAGCGTGGCGCTTATGGGCCCTACAAAAACGACAGTGAGGCTCAAGGCAGGGATAAGCTGCGATGTGAGGGTTGTAAGGGACGAAAGTTTCGGGGCAGCTCTCCAATACTTTACCGGAAACAAGGACCACAATATCAAAGTAAGGCAGGTTGCAATCAAAAAAGGGTATAAGCTCAATGAATATGGCCTCTTCGACAAAAAAGGAAGGAATTTGGCCGGAAGCGAAGAGAAGAGCGTATACGACAAGCTAGGGATGGAAATAATGGATCCTGAGATGCGCGAGAACAGGGGCGAGGTAGAGCTTTCAATAAAACACAAAATACCAAGGCTAGTGCAATTAAGCGACATAAAAGGAGATTTGCATGTGCATACCAACCATAGCGATGGGAGCAATACGATACTCGAAATGGCAGAGTATGCCAGAAAGCTCGGGCTTGAATATATCGGCATAACGGACCACACAAAGAGCGAATATGTTGCCCATGGCATGGACGATGCCAAGTTTGCTAAGCACCTTGCTGAAATAGACAAGCTTAATTCTAGCATTGAAGGCGTGACAATACTCAAGAGCGCAGAGATAGACATATTGAAGGATGGCAGCCTTGATCTGAGCAGGAAAACCATGGAAGCGCTGGATTATAGGCTTGCAAGTGTGCATACAAACCTAAACATGAACATGCATGACATGACAAACAGGATAATCAAGGCTATGGAGAGTGGATATGTCGACATACTGGCGCATCCAACGGACAGAATAATAAACACAAGGAATCCGATACAGTTGGATTTGGACAAGATGTTTGATGCTGCGGATAAAAATGGCGTAGCCTTAGAAATAGATGGATATCCTGACCGCCTAGATCTGAACGATGAAAACATATTCAAAGCAAGAAACTACAATGTCCAGTTTGCAATAGATACTGATTCTCATCGTGACACGCATCTTGAATTAATGAGGTATGGGGTGAGCATGGCAAAGAGGGGATGGCTTCAAAAAAAGTCAATAATAAATTCTCTTGGGATTAAAGATCTGATAAAAAGATTCAAAATTAATAAAACACAGTAATATTTTGTAGCAAACATTTAAATATAATTTATATATCATTCATTTCAGAAATGGCTGAGTATTGTGAAGTTTTTCAATAAAAAACGTAAACCTAGTGAGTCGATCAGTGTAAAGCCCGTTGTTCAAGATAATGTAGCGCATGATGCAGAAAACCAGACCAAACTGACAAACAGCGAGATGCTTGAAAAGGTTAAAAAATTCAACGAATTGCTGTCAAGTCCATATGTCGGCAGGGAAGAAGAAGCAAAAGTGATTACTCTTGCACTTATAACCAAAGAGCACCCGCTATTTCTTGGAGATCCGGGCACCGGCAAATCTATGCTGGCCGAAAGAGCCTGTGATCTGGTAGATGCAAGAATATTCAAGGCCCAGTTCAATGAGTATACCGAGCCAATAGAGATTAATGGCCATATATCTACAAAGGGCATGATGGAAGAGGACGTTATACGTTACATAACAAAAGGGATGCTTCCTGAGTCTGATATAGCGTACTGCGATGAAATATTCAAGGCGAGCACGGCCATAAGGAATACACTGCTTTCTATAATGAATGAGCGTAAATTGCTGTCTGGAGGAAACGAGATACCGGCAAAGACTAGGATGATCATAATGGCATCCAACGAACCTCCTGAGGACCTTGAAAGCGCCTTTTATGATAGGTTGCTGTTAAGGCATTTCGTATTTCCGGTAAAAGACGATTTAGAGAACAAATTGATAGCAAAAGCGCATGAGTTAGAGTTTAACAAGCCCAAAGTTCCTGTAGAAAAAGCAATAAATCTCCAGGATCTAGATGAAGTTTTTAAGCGTATCGGCGAGATTGACGTGTCTAAGGTCATGGACAAATATTACGAAATAAGGAAAAAGTTAAGTGCGGGTCCGATAAATCTACGCATGTCAGACAGAAGGATGGGAAAGGCTCTTAAGGTTGTAGCTGCACACGCTTTCCTTGAAGGCAGGGAAGCTGCGACAGTGGAGGATTTGATTGTGCTTAAGTATATCGTACCAAAGGATGCAGAAGAGCTGAACATTGTTTCAGGCGTTCTTGAAGCTGAATTAAATCCGTTTAGCGAAATGGATCGACTTCGAAAATCTGAACGCAATTTCAAAAACGAATTAGAAATGATCAAAAGCGTACCAATAACCGCCATACAATCAGAAAAATTAATCAAGGAATTATCCAAAGCCAAGGAGGAAACTGAAAAATGGGCGTCTATGTATGCAAACAAAGAGCTTAGAGAACAGGCATCGAAGGTCTTGGTGCTTATAGCAGAGATAACTGGGCATCTCAATGTGCCAAAAACAGAAGATGCACGGGAAAATGAAAATCCGGAGCAGTCATCTCCAATCCAAATAACCAGCAAACTTCTCAGAGATTAAATGGGAAAAGATGACTGGCAATGGGCGAACTTCAGAAAATAAAAAGCATTGGCGGCGAATCTAAAAAAATAACCGAGAGCGCGTTCAAGGAAATCGATCCTAGCCAAAATGTCAACGCCTACAGAGCGAATGACATAATGTTTCTGCTTGAAATGATATTGGATAATAAAGTACAAAAAGTGTTCATAAACGATATTTTCAATATGCTGTTTCTTCCAGTCCCGCAACTTAAGGAAAAATACAATGATACAAAAAATAAGGATTACTACGATATGATGTCTGCGGTGCTTAAAGAAGTGCAGTCTTCAGGAATGAAAGAGCAGACACTATTTGATCCCAAAAAGAGCACTCTGGAGTCGATTTTTCTCATATGCAATATCTTGAAACAGCTTAATGAGCAGCAGAACGGCCAGCAACAGAATCAGCAGAATGGACAGCAACAGAATCAGCAGAATGGCAATCCTCAGAATCAGCAGAACGGCCAGCAACAGAATCAGCAGAATGGCAATCCTCAGAATCAGCAGAACGGCCAGCAACAGAATCAGCAGAATGGCAATCCTCAGAATCAGCAGAACGGCAATCCTCAAAACCAGCAATCGCAGCAAAATTCTGGTTCAATGCCGCAACAAATCCAAAGCGTGCAGGATCAATTTGCAGCTGCTACCCTGCTAAATAAATTGATAGAAGCCAATTCTTCACAGCAAAATACGCAAAATGGCCTCCAAAACGAACTTATGCGGAATGGCTTAAGCATGGAGGATATAAAACGCATGCTTGAAAATGTAGCAAAGCAGGCAGTGGAGAAATCAAAGATGTCAGACCAAGATTTCAATGATCCAGAAAAATTTAAAGACATGACTAATTCTTTTGGATCTGAAAAAGGAAGTTTGGGGCTTGACAAACAAGATGAAACTGCAAAGGCGCTCTTACAGAGTCTTGACATAAATTATCTATTAAAGCTCCTCAAAGGTATACCTGATCTTTTTAAGGAGGGTGGACAGGAAAAGAAGCACACCAAACATGGTACATATGATGGCTACAAATACGGGTCGGACATAATGTCGATTGCGTCTTCAGCGCGTGCGTACCCCGAAAAGATGATATATGCTCTTATAGCGCACGGTCAGCTTCCTTCATACGAGAGGAAAAACAAGGAAGCCAACAAGGACAAATATATACTTTTTGACAAATCAGGCAGCATGTCAGATGTGGCCAGGATTTCATTTGCAAAAGGAATATCAATGGCACTTTACCTGTCATCGATAAAAGATGGAAGCAATTTTCATATTACTCTATTTGATAGTGAAGTATACGGAATGATAAATGCGCTTAAGAATGAGAGGAGAGGCAAAGAGGATTCGGTTTTTGAACTTCTTTCACGCATCAATTCTGATGGCGGCACAGACATTCAGAAAGCCATATCGCTGGCGTGTGCGGATCTTGTCAAGGACAAAAAAAATAAAAAAATCAAAACAACCACCCAATTGATACTGATAACTGATGGTGAAAGCCCAATAGACGTGGAAAAAACAAACCGCGGACTCAAAGAAGCAAATGCGGAGCTCATTGTAATATACCTTAATTTTTTAAGTAAAGAAATGATTGAAAAGCTTGAGAAGGTCGATTCCAATATGAAGGGTGCTTCCAACGTGTCCAACATATTTGATATGTATGGCTCCTATATGTCTACGTATATTCTGAATTTGGATAAGGTATCCAAGCATGTGCTGTTTACGGAATTAAAGGATGGGAAGGTAGTCCTTACTCCATTAAACTTGAAAAAGTAAGGCTAATACCAACCG
>JAJZLN010000033.1 GCA_021803425.1 Microcaldota archaeon
AGCAGCACTTCGCCGTTGTACGTTATGGCAACGCTCGGCATTGATCTCTCCTTTGTTGGAGAAGACCCTGACGTTCCAAGGGCTGTTACTCTGATTTCCATGCTCATGCCTCTATCTGAACTGTTTTATGCTGCAGGTCAATGCCTGAAACATTTAATGAAGGAAATTCGCGCTTGAGCTCCTCAAGCCCCGGCTTTTTGAGCTCCCGTATCCTCAATATCAGCGCATTTATCTCATCCATCCGCTCGAATATCCTTTTTGCATCCGATGCATATTTTTTCGAGCCATTCTCGAATTCCATCACCAGTTCCTGCTGTTTCTTCATTGCCGCTTCTAATTCTGTCAGCGCGCTCCTTATTCCCTCATCTTCCTTAACTGCGGATCTGGCTGAGACGTTGACCCTGTCCAGCATCTCGTTCACGCTTCCGAATTCCATGCGCTCAAATCCTCCATACTTGGATAGAGGTACCACTGAATAATCTACGATTTCCCCATCCTTCAAATAAGCTGCAGGTGAAAGATTATCCAGCCTGCTTAGGAATCTGCGTACTGCCGATGACAGTGCATCAATCGAATCTTCACCTATCCTCTCCTTCGGGTCACAGCCTGCAGACCTTATAATATCCTCCAGATATACGGGTCCGAAGTTCATATGCCTTGAGAGCGCCACTATGGCCTTGTCAGGCGATCTTGCCTCCTCCGAAACAATCTCCATTATTTTATTGTCCGTGAAATCGGCGACGCTCAAGGCGCCGCTTTCTGGGAATCTGTACTTCGCCCGAGGCCTTATATCTCTGTCCTTGTATGAAATCTGCTTGTAGCATAGCTCTATAACATCTTCTTCATCAAGCAGCAGCAGGTTCCCCCTTCCGAACATCTCAATCACCATCCTGTGGCTTTTTCCTCCGGATTGCACATCTACCACAGCTATCCTGTCAGAGCCATGCTGTCTTATTCCAATGACTTTTGAATCCTCCACCCTCTTTCTCATTGCGATCGCGAAGTTTGTAGCGGCTCCGGATTCCTCCAAGAAGCCTGTCTCATTCAGTGTATGAAGAAGGCTGCAGAAAATAATCCTGTTACCATCCGAATTATGGAAGGACATCCTGAAGGATCCGTTTCCCAGGTCATAAAACTTCTTGAGGTAGCTTCCCGCAAGCTTTGCATTCAATTCGCGTATTGCAAGCCCTAGCTCAAGCGCAGTTATCTCGCGTATATCCAACACCTTTATCTGAGCTTCTTCATGCCTTCCTCCTTCACTATCCTGGCAAAGATCTCGGTCTGCCTCCGCGCCTTCGACGACTGCTCTATTGCCGTGCCTATCTGCACTATGTCCGCGCCGCTCTTTATTGTGACCCTGAGCGAATCCACGCTCTTTATGCCTCCGGCAACTATGTATGGAACGCTTATTGCGTCTTTCACTGCCTTTATGATGCTCGGCGGTACTGGACCGTTTCTCATAAGCTGCGGATTGGATCCTGCATCAGTAAGTATAAATCGGTTACCCAGGTATTCTCCTGCAAGCGCAAGCGACGACGCTATCTTTGGTTTCTCGCGTGGCACAAGATTTACATCCCCAACCCATCCCACTGTGCCGCCAGGAGAAACCACAATGTATCCTACCGGAAGAGGCTCTATCCCCATCTGCTTCACCAGCGGTGCAGAGAGCATCTGCGCATGGGTAATCCAGTAAGTGCCCCTTGCATTCAGCAGGGACATAAAGTAAACTGCATCCGCATATCTTGTCAGCGTTGCAATGTTCCCAGGAAACAGGACAACCGGAGATGATACCTCCTCCTTTATCCCCTTTATCACATAATCAAGTAGCTCTCCTTGGGCGCCTATGCTCCCCCCGACAAGTATGAGGTCCGCCCCTCCTTTATCCGCCTCCTTTGCGGTCTTTATTGCGGCTTGCGGTGTCTTATAATCTACAGGGTCTATAAGCATGAACATAAGAGCACCTTTTTCCGCAAGCCTCTCGTATATGTATTTTTCAGTCTTTCCAATTTTCATTTGCATTGCACCATCCAAAACATAACAATCAAAGTCCGCGCTTTTTTATGAAATCCTTCACGAGACCCAGTCCTGCCTGATCTATATTTACCCTCGGATTAAATCCAAGATCCCTCTTTATTGCGCTTATGTCTATTATCCTGTCCGACATCAGGAATCTAAGTTCATCACTATCAAGCCCCCTGCTCCGCGCCACGAGCTTCACTACCACCGGACTGATATGTCTTCTGGGCTTTTCTACACCAAGCATTCCTGCAACCTTATCCATCAGTCCAGATTGCGTATATGCGACGCCGTCGCCAACGTTGTACACCTTATTTATGCTATTTCTTTTCTCTGCAGAGAGCATGAATGCATTTACTACATCGTCTATGTGCACCAATGCAAGGCTGTTGTTCCCATCCCCTATTATATATGCCTTCCCGTCTTTTACAGCTTCGAAGAGTTTAAAATACGACCTCTCAAATCCATTTCCGTATATGGCTGCAACCCTAAGAATGGTATAGCCTATCCTGTTTCCATATCTATGCACCTCCTTTTCTGCAAGCATCTTGCTGTATCCATACTTGTCCTCCGGCCTCAGCCTTGACTCTTCGGTAAGCTTCTCCTTCCTTGTCCTGCCGTAAACGTCGATACTGCTGCTGAATATGATATGTTTAATGCCATTACGCCTGCATGCCTCCAACACATTTTTCGTCCCTTCAACATTGACTTCCAAAAGCCTCTTGGTCGGAGCCTTGTATTCGCTGACAATCGCGGCGAGGTGGAATACCACATCAACGCCCCTGCATGCCTCGTTTATTATCTTTTCATCAGTAATCTCGCCCACGAAAGGTATCACTCCGGCTGGCATCGTATGCACAAAATCTTTTTGGTGCGAAAGCGCATGCACTTTATACCCATTTTCAAGAAGCGCCTTTGAAAGCGCCATCCCGACCTTCCCTCCGCCTCCGCTAACGAACGCAGTCTTACTGCCCTTTCCTTTTTCAATGCCTTTCCCTCCCTTGTCCGGTTTAAGTGGCATCTTCCTCATCCTCTTTCAATAATTTACCAGCAACAAACCTCATATATCCTTCTGGAACATTGTTCATTGCATATCTTATCCAATCTTTTCCAAACGGAACAAGAACGCTTATTTTCGCCCCTTTCTTGATTGCCGCCCCCATCTTCCTTTCGCTGTAACCGTATCCGAATTCAATTTCAATATCCGACTTTAGCTTGTTTTTCATGATTTCAGAGAGCAGATTTTCAGGTATATACGTGATGCAAACTCTCCCAAATAATCTGGACAACTCTCCTATCCTCTTTACGCCTCCGTGTTTTTCCTTCTCTTCAAAATCTTTTAACATCAGCTTTGCATTTTTAAACTTCAATTTTGCAAGCTCCTCGGCGTCTTTCTCGCCCGCAACCACGCCTATTTTGCCTATTTTGGCCAGGTGCCTGTACAGGCCTTTTGCATCCTCCCCCGGCTCGACCCACAAGAAAATCCCGTATCGTTCTGCAATATTTGCGATCTCTCTAAGGTTTTCAATTGCCATCTCCTTGTTTATGCCAGAGCCCAACTGATCAAGCTGCAAGTGCACGCTTGATTTAAGCCCGGACCTCGCTATCCTGCGTATGAGCTCTCCGTATGTTG
The DNA here is from genome assembly GCA_021803425.1 of Microcaldota archaeon. Classification (GTDB taxonomy): domain Archaea; phylum Micrarchaeota; class Micrarchaeia; order Micrarchaeales; family CABMGC01; genus JAJZNA01. Next base: position 3,650 of record JAJZLN010000033.1, read on the forward strand.
TTGCGATGTACTTTGCCTTTGACCTATCCGTCGAAGCTGAACTGAGGAACATCAGCGATGTAGGTATTGACCTGTCGCCAAGCGACTTCGCCGCATCAATTGCAGAATCCATCGTCGTGCCGGCCATGTGCTTGCGCACAAGCTTGTGCAGTATGCTTTCAATTATACGTTCACGGTCCACGAAAAACCACAGCATACAAATATAGTATGTTCATTATAAATACATTGTTTATCATGCTTTATCTTTCAAAATCAAGGGGCATCGGCGGACATGTAAAGTCGTCTCCGGAGGATTTCACTGTAATGGAGATACTGGGAAACGGCACGGTGCTGGAGCCTGACAAGGCATATTCTCCTGCAGATATAGGCGAAGCGGGTGACGATAAAGGGAAATTTGCGAAGTTTGTCATGCAGAAAAGGGATTGGGACACTGTCCAGGCGCTTATAAAAATAGCAAAAATCGCCGGAAGAGGGAGGAAGTCCATAAGCTATGCCGGATCAAAAGACAGGCAATCAATATCAACGCAGCTTGCAAGCATATTCGGTGCTGATCCATCCTCTCTTATCGGCATAAGGGCAAGGGACATAAAGATTACCTGCGCCTGGAGGTCAAGCACGCCCGTTGAGCTTGGCAGCAACATTGGAAACTCATTTGTTGCTACCATCCGTGAGTGCTCAAACACCGAACGGCTTGCTGGCATAATCGAGGAGCTTTCGGGGTCCATTCCCAACTATTTCGACAAACAGAGATTTGGGATGAGGATGAATAATAGCGACATCGGCCTCTGCATCATGCGCGGCGAATTCGAGGAAGCCGTAACGAAATTCCTTACCGATTCAAATCTTGAGTCCAACGTGATTTCTGTTGAGGCAAGGAAGCGGCTGTCAGATGAGATGGATTTTAAGTCTGCATTGCAGTATTTTCCGAAGAATCTGAGGAATGAAAGGACAGTCATAGAGTATCTTTCCAGGTATGATAACTATGCAAACGCGCTCAGGAAATTGCCGCGCGGCATTCTGCTCATGTTCGTGCATTCGGTCCAGTCCTTAATATTTAACAATGCTCTTCAGGACAGGATAGAAGCCGAAGATTTGGATTCGCACATACGCTGCAAAAAAAATTTCTACGGATTTCCCGATATCGGGACCGTCGGAAGGGAAGGCGACTTTGCGCTTGGCAGCATAGTGGGATACGCAACAAAAGACGAAGCAATATCTGATTATGAAAAGGAGCAGATGGAAAAAATCGGAATTGCAAGAGAGGATTTCAAGGTAAAGGGCATTCCCGAACTGGGTTCAAAAGGGTCATTCAGGGTGATTCTTGCCCCTGTAAAGAATGTCTCCCACGAGTCTGAAGGAAACAACGCAACGATAAAGTTCTCGCTGCCTTCAGGTTCCTATGCAACAATATTCTTGTATGAGCTTACAAAAACATCTGTCCAATAGGATCTTCAGCTCATTAAAAACGCCAAACATCAAGCCGTCATGCCCGGCCATCCGCACGAAATGTTTCAATGGCCCTTGCAGAACCTTAAGATAAAAGATATAAACTTAGAATAAAATAGGTTATTGGTAATTTCATGCGTGCAATCCATAAAAACAAGGCTTCTGGGGCAGACATGCGCAAGGGCAATGCCAAGGAAGCCGACTCCCCGATCGGATTCTCAGTAAATTATATGGACAAGGCGTTTGATCCACGCTCTGATTTCTACAGATATTCTGCAGGCAAATGGCTGGCCGACAACCCTGCGCCTCCAAAGGACAAGTCTTCATGGAGCGCATTCAGCGAACTTTACGACCGCAACCTAAGCCTTCTTCATGGCATAACCGAAGAGTGCGCATCATCTGCAAATTCAAAGCCCGGATCAGTGTCGCATATGGTGGGCGATTTCTATGCGTCTGCCATGGACACTGCGCGCATTGAGAGCCTAAAATTCGCTCCGGTGGAGGAGCTATTGCAAAAAGTCTCAGGCATAAAATCTTCAGATGACCTGTCAAGACTCATACCAACACTTCACTTGTACGGCATTGGAGCATTCTTCAATTCGCATGCCGATACCGATCAAAAAGACAGCAGCATTTATGCATTCTACTTGGAACAGGGCGGCCTATCACTTCCGGACAGGGATTATTACTTATCAAATCAGTTCTCAAAAATGCGAGACGATTTCAGGGACCATGTCGCGAAAATGTTCATGCTCAATGGCATGCCCGAGCCGCAGGCAAAACTTTCTGCAGACGCTGTGCTTGATATAGAGACCAGCATCGCAAAGTCAAGCAGGAGCCGGACAGACCTCAGGGATCCCGAAAAGAATTACAACAGGGTCGCCGTTGAGAAACTTTGCAGAGATTATGAATCACTGGGTCTTGAAGGCTATATGAATGATACCGGAGTGCCGAAGACAAGTTATGTGATTGTTGGCCAGCCCGAATTCCTGGATTCAATAAGCGGTATGCTGCGCAGCAGCAATATTGATCAATTGAAGACGTATCTGCACTGGAAGGTTCTGCATGCATACGCCCCTTTCCTCCACAATGCGGTCGACTCCGAGAATTTCAGCATGTTTGGCATGAAGATAAAAGGCCAGCAGGTCCAGCAGCCCAGGTGGAAGAGGGCAATAGGCATTGTGGACGGATGCATAGGCGAGGCGCTTGGCAAGATATATGTGGAAAGGCATTTCGACGCAGCAGCAAACAACGAGGCCACAAGGATGGTAAGAGATATAATATCCGCATTCAGGGAGAGGCTCAGGAAGATCGACTGGATGTCCGAGGATACGCGCAAGAAGGCGCTTGAGAAGCTTGACAGGCTTAATGTAAAGATAGGCCATCCTTCAAGCTTTAGGGATTATTCCGGGCTTGATATCAGGCGCGATGACTACGTCGGCAACATAATGAGGTCAATTGCCTTCGAAACGCGGCGCGAGGCAGCCAGGGTTGGCAAGCCTGTAGACAGATCTGAATGGCTGATGACCCCTCCTACCGTGAATGCGTATTATTCTCCGACAGAAAATGAGATCGTCTTTCCAGCGGGCATACTTCAGCCTCCGTTTTTTGATCCTAAGATGGATCCTGCAGTCAATTATGGTGCAATAGGCGCAGTTATTGGGCATGAAATAACGCATGGCTTTGACGATGCGGGCAGGCAGTATGATGCCGAAGGGAATCTGCATGAATGGTGGACGGAAAAGGATAAGAGCGAGTTCAAGTCCAGGTCAGATGCCGTTGTAAAGCTCTACAGCGCCCAGGAGGTCCTTCCCGGCAAGATGCTCAACGGCGAGCTTACTCTCGGAGAGAACATAGCCGACATGGGTGGCATAAGGATAGCTTTCGATGCGCTCCAGATGCGGCTTTCAGTAGATCCGCAGTCCGATAGGATTGTGGACGGTCTGACTCCCGAGCAGCGGTTCTTCATAGCTTATGCGCAGTCATGGCGCGAGGTAGTGACCGACCAGGAAATGACCAGAAGCCTCACAACGGATCCCCATTCTCCATCAAAATACAGGGCCGTGCTTCCTGCCATTAATAATCCTGAATTCGATGATGCATTCCCTCCGGGAGCCTCTGGCGAAAAGGCCGAAGGCAAGGATAAGCTTGGCGTGTGGTAAACTAGAATTCGCCGGGACTGGGACTTTCAATGCTTTTGACAACGGCTTGATCAAAAACGTATTTGAACCCAGAAGGCCCGAAGGCCACCAGATCTCGAGTTTCGCCATTTCTTCTGGCGCGATACCTGATTCTGCCATCCCGGCTCGCTAACATATTTGCCGCAAAGCATTAAAGACGTTTTCTATTCTTGGCAACTGTTGCTGGAGTAACGCGCAGAATTCGCTTCACTCATATATATACTGTCTTCATGTGCACATTCGATATCGGCACATACCTCAAATCTATGTCCGGGTTGTCCTTGAAAAAGAGCATATCCTCAAGATCATGCCCTACGGTCCTGAACATGTAATTTGTCGGAGTGTTAATATAGCATAATCCTAATCCTGCATATTCGCACTTCAGCTCAAAGGGCTTTGCGCTTGCGAGTTCTTCGTTTGTATAATGGTTTGGATGCTTCTTCGCCACAGTATTCCACATCTGGTTCGTATTGTTGTCTATTACGTGGTAATTTCCCGCGAATGCCATGTTACGTCTCTCGGCCTCCTTTACGTATTCTGCTATCGTTTCCGGCTTTTCGTTAAGTACTATGTCCGAGTCCAGCCAGAACGTGTATACGCGATCCTCTCCTGGAAACCATTTCTTTATCGCCTCAATGCACTTCGTCCTTGAGCTCACTATTCCAGTCCCCGCCTGCACATTGAGGACAAAGTGCCTCTGCAGTATCGACGAAATATTTATCATGTCCGCAAGGCTTTTTGCAACGACCCTGTTGTCGCGCGTCGCCACAGAGAGAATGAAATAATCGGATGATTTCTCCATAAAATCGATATTAATTGCTAAAGCATAATAAATCTGCGCCCGGATCCATTGTTTCTGCCAGGGCCTCGGGCCCGAATAATGCTTGCAAGTTAGACTCCTGTCTATCCTCATAAATTGTTTAAATAGCATAAAAAGCATAACATATTTCGGGGATGGAATATGGGTATGTATATAAGGTGGCTTGGGTTCTTGGCGTCTCTGTCACTGTCTTTTTTGATACTGGGGTCCGTCCCTGTTTTTGCAAGGGGCACGGTAATACATTCGAGTACGCTTCCAAGCTACTATGTGATTGTGGCGTATAATTATACTGCAGCAGGCTCCCCTTCGTGTTATTATACCGGCAATGGTACAGCGGTTTCCTGCAGCGGGTATTTCGCCGCGGGGACGGCGATAACCGCAGCTGCGGCTGTTGACGGCGGGTTCTGTGGCTCTCCGTTATACACTTTCATTGCCTGGAATGGCGTCGGCTCCGGCTCGTACAGCGGCAGCGGCGCATACAGGGACTGCGCCTCAACTGCGAAGTTTGTTGTGGCCTCAAACATCATAGAAACTGCACATTATATAGCATAGGCGTAACGATGCTGCCCGACAGCCTTTGGCCGGGTCTGCTCCTGAAGCCTTCGTTTTAAATCCCGCAATCCAGGCCTGACTGATTACTAAAAGTAATAAATATGTGCCTTGCAAATAGCTAAACTGCAATGATTCGATGGAAGGCGCGTTTAAGAATTCGAGACTCAGCATCCTGGTGATAGCGTTCTTCGTCATACTTACTGCATCGGGAATGGTATTTTCAATGTACTTGCTTTATCTCGGATCCTATAATATATATCTATATGCTGTGGCAGTTCTCTTTCTAATACTCTCAGTTGTATCGGGATTCTTCAACATATTTACTGTATATTCATACTACAGGTCTGTGAATTACGGCGAGTACATTAAAAAGCTCAGGAAGACGCTCCGGCCGCTCACTGAATATCCGACTGTCGCGGTGGTAATGCCTGTCTTCAATGAGGACGCCTCTCTTGTAAAGAGCGGAATGACAAGGCTCAAATCCCTTGATTATCCAAAAGACAGGCTGAAATTCTATCTTCTCGACGATTCCACAGATCCTGCAATATGCAACGAGCTGAAGAGCTTCTCCAAGTCCAGCGGTGTAAACTATATACACCGGCAGAGCCGCAAAGGCTTCAAGGCCGGGGCCCTTAATAATTTCATCAAGAAGTCAAGCGAGGAGTTCATGGCGGTATTCGACTACGACGAATATCTCACTAACCGGAGATTCCTGCTGGATTTGCTTCCATACTTCAATGACAAGTCCGTTTCTTTCATACAGACCGAAAAAAGGTATTTCAAGGGAACCTTCTTCTCCGACGCAGTCGACCTTTTCGACGCCTTCTTCTTCAGGTTCATCCAGCCTTCCAGGGCAATGAACAACACCGCGGTGTTCGCAGGTTCCTGCGGCATCATAAGGAAGTCGTCCCTCGAGATGATGGGCGGATTTCCGGAGTACATAATAGAGGATACATTCTTCAGTTTTGAGTCTGACATGCACAACTTCAAGAGCCTTTATGTGCCAAAGGTGTACGCATATGGAAAGCCCATAAGGACGTTCAGCGAGCTTTCGCGGCAGCAGTGGAGGTACAATTATGGCGACACCCAATTCCTGATGTACTTTATGGGCCGGCTCAGAAATTTCAGGCGAATGAAGAAAACAAGGATGTCGGTGATAGACTACATGGTCCACGGATTCGGGCTCAACTATGTCTCCACGGTTCTGATAATGTTCACCATAACCTCAGCATTGGTGGTCTTTGTTGCAAAAGCACCATCAAGCTTTGCAATTTCAGAACTCGTGAACGCGAAATATATAACCACGACAATCGAGCTGCTTGGCATAGGCGCCTTCATATCGTCGATACTCGCCCCAATGGTTCTTGCAAAGATTCACTTCAAGTCGCTTAGAAAGGGATTCATGGTCCTTCTCCTTAATTTTTCGCTCTCTTTTGTGAGGCTCAAGGCCGCAGTATCTGCTGCAGCAAATTCAAATCCGAGCTCGGGATGGACGCGCCAGGCGGATTCAAAGGCCAGATACGGGATACTGGATACCCTGCGAGGCACGTTCCCGGAAACCATGTTTTCATCCCTACTTTTCATTCTCGGCCTTGCGGCGCTTGTGATAAACAACGTCTTTGGGGCCATATGGCTGCTTTGGTACGCCTTCCTGTATCTTTCTGCATTTGCATTCTTCTACATATACGGGTAAATGGCATGCACGGTGTTAATCCATGATATATCTAAACAAGTTCGATACTCCGAAGGGCATGATGGTTGCCATGTGCGATGAGGAATTAATGGGCAGGGTGCTCAAGGAGGGAAGGATAGAGATAGACTTAA
>JAJZLN010000014.1 GCA_021803425.1 Microcaldota archaeon
AGTTGGAATAAGCTATGACTCAACTTCACAATCTGCAAGTGCGTCTCTGACATCTGGAAATTATGGCCTGCTGCTGCAGAAGAGTGCTGATTCATTTGCGTATCAGAGCGGCACCGCAGCGCTTAACACGCTTTTCAAGTATGAGTACAACTCAATGCTAAGGAAGGACAACTTCATTTCAAACTTCACGCAGTACATGCAATACCTCATGTCTAACGGAATGCTCCCAAATGTACCTCCGGGATCCAGCGATGCAAGGCAGATATCAAATATGATGGGCAGTCTTACCTTCTCTGCATACAATGACAACATATCGGCGGTTACGGGCACAGGCTCCACTTCAGTCAACATGATCGAAACAACGCCCCAGATTTCGCAAACAAATCCCTATTCAATATCAATAAAATATTCAGAGTATCTGAGGATAAATTCTTCTTCAGGCACATATTCATTCACGATACCTGTCAATGTGTCAATACCGCTAAACAACACTCCTGACCTGTTCTTTGCGCAGCAGGGCATATACCGACCGATAAAATTTGCAGGTACATCAGGGCTTGCTACCGTGATCGGCGGAGACTATGCAACATATGGAAACACTAGCGGTTTTGTATACGGTACAGTCTATGCAATACCCAGCCCTACGTCATGCTCGTTTTCCGCAATACCATCTTCATTTCAATCCCCTCCATACAGCACGCAGCTCATAATAGTAACTCCTGATGCTGATAAGATAACATCTGGTTGCCCTGGCCTTAGTGCATATGGCGGACTGATAACAGACAATGCAATGCCAAATCCAGATATTAATGCATACCTTGTCTATAATGCATTGACTTCAAATGTGCTGCAGTACCTTGAAACAGGCCAGCATGCGCTTCTTTACGGCCCTGCCCTTACCACACTCAACATCACTAATCTGATAAATGCTGTAAACTCAAACAAGTATTTTGCTTCTCCGTTTGCGCCATCCTACATCAGCCGCACAGAAGGCGATTTTCAGAATCAGTCTGCAGAAGGAATGTACACCTTCTCGCTTCAGGACAGCCAGGCCCTTAGCTTCAACAGCCTTTCACAATACAATCTGCAGTCTACAGAGACTCAGGCTTCCGTGGTTGGGTATACTGTTGCAGCATGGGTTTATCCAACATCTCAGAATGGAATCATAATCTCAGACAGGGGCTCGGGAACGGGGCACGGGCTAATTCTTGGAATAGGCAATGTGCTTGAATGCGGAGGCATGCCTGGAAGTTTTTTCTTCGGTGACAACGGCAATGGGGTAGGATTGGGTTCGAATACAATATGGCAGTATCCAATGAATAGATGGTATTTCGTTGCAGGCACGTTCAATGCTCCAACAGGCGGTTCAATATCCAGTTCAGATTTCAATTTATACATAAACGGCGTGCCTTCGGCCAAATCGTCATGGTGCAATATCGGTTCAGATACCGCACCGCTTACTGGTTCGGGTGGCATGTAAATCGGCCCAACTGCTCCATTCACAACGTCACAAGGAGGAGTCCCTTTCAATGGCCTGCTCTCAAACATGCAGGTATACAATTCTGTCCTTTCGCAGCAGCAGATATATCATCTATACCAGGAAGGGATAGGGGGCGTTCCAATATCAAACACAATGCTATTGGGCTGGTACCCTTTTGATGGAAATCTGAATGATTACGGCGGAAACGGCTACACTGTCACATCGCAGGTTCCGGCAAACTTTGTGGTGCTGCCTGGATATGTGAGAGATGGCATCCTCACTGCAAACGCTTCTCAGTATTCATTCCCAATTCCGGGGCTCGAGAATTGCAACACAAACATCCAATGCGCCAATTATAACACCCCCCATCTTTACTTGGGAGGCATGCCTTTGGGCATAAGCAACGGCGGGATGTCTGCTGCATACTTCAACGGTCAGACAAGCTACTTTGAGCAGGGTGCAGGATTCAATTCATTCATGTCGGCGTCGCAGCCTTTTTCGATGTCAATATGGGTTGATCCATTTTCATTAAATGGTGTAATAATAAATGAGCTCGGCCAAAGGCAGGAGTTGCCAGGTACATGGCAGGACACATTCATGGAGCTTTATAAGGGAAATGTGTATGTGAATGTATGGACATCCGGAGGCAACGTATGTAATCGAATAGGAAGCATACCTGCCGGACAATGGAGCAACATAGTCCTTACTTATTCAGGAAGCGGTTATTCTTTATCAGGTTACATAAATTATGGTGCGTCAAATACTGTGCATTCAGTCGTAAGGGCAGTGCCTCCTCCTGCAAACAGCATGTTCTATCCGCTCGGGCTCGCAGCCCCTACAACTTATTGCGGCTCGGAAAGTAACCCTCCCGGCGCTCCGCCATTCTACGGATATATGTCGAATTACCAGGTATATGACACTGCCCTCTCTCAGCAACAGGTTTCCCAGCTCTATTCAGAGGGATTGTCTGGAACACCAGTTGCCCCTGGAAATATAATTGGATGGTGGCCCCTCAACGGAAACCTTAATGATTATACGAGCAACCAGAATACTGGAGTGGGAAATTCTTTGTCTTTCGCATTTTTGCCGACAAATTATGGGCAGTATTCAACAACACAGTCTGCTTCACAAAATTCGGTCGGGCTTAGCAATCCATCAGCCACTGAGAGCGAGTGGCAGGCGATGGGCTTTCCCACACAATCCTCTCCTCTCGTGTTCTGGAATGTGACTGCATGGGTAGTTCCATCGGAAATTTCATCGCCTCCATCATCGCCTACTGTAACCCCCTCAAGCGCTGTTGCAAACCAGCTTGGTGGCTGGTACTCTGGAATAGTGGGGGGAGACCAGCAATGGAATTTTGCAACCACGGGTCCTATACTATATTATTCAGGATCATTCAATCATTATTTTCAAGCTCAGCCCTCGTTCTTCCCAAATACCCTAAGCATGCTCAACAACAACAATCCAGTACTGCCTGTGGGCTATACCGCTGTAACATCAATGTATCTCAGCGGAACATATAACTTTGAGATAGCGGTTGATGATGACATGGAGGTTTACTATCGCCCTATTTCGGGAGGTTCATGGACGCAAGTGTTCGGCGGCGCTGCGTGGCCGTCAGGCGGAGAAGCGACTACGAAATACGGTCCTGTAAGCGTAACATTTACCTCAGGCATGTACCAGATTGCAGTAGTCTACCAGAACATAGAGTATGCCGGAGTAAGCGAATTCTCAATGTCTCCACAAAACTGACTCAAGTTCTACTTTATTCGTTTCACGGAGCTGCCAGTGAGGAGAACAATCCTCCCATTACTGTTGACACTATGAAGAATATTATGAGCCCCAGGACGATGAAGACCGGCATGTAGCGTATGCCCCTTATCGTAGCTCCTGACGTTATAGAGGATATTATGAACGACCCGAATCCGGTAATTATGATTATTGCGGCAACTGAAAATATGTAATATCCCTGCGGAGTAATAAGGGGCTTGCTGAGTTTTACGAATGATATGCCTATGGAAGGGAGGTTTGAGAGGCTGTTTACCGATATCTTGGACCACACGTTAGATGTCACCGTAATCATCTGGTTCGTAAGCCCGTAAAGTGTAGGCGCACCTATGAGTGCGGCGAATGCTATGAATATTGTATACATGAAGAGCTGGCCGGCGACTTCCTTCTGCACTATCTGCTGCCCCCTCAAATCCTTGGCTATCTGATTGAGCAAATCTGCCATGCCTCCTCCATACTGCTCTGCCTGTATTATGACCCGCACCGTTCTCTTGAGCACCACCGACCGGTATTTTGCAGCAAGGTTGTTGAATGCGTTTGCCATTGTCTCCCCGGAATACAGCTGCTTTCCGAAAAGGCGTATGTCGTCCGAGAAATATTTGAATTCCGGTCTCACTGCCATGTTCATTGCCATGGATAGTGATACGCCGCTTCGCATATTCGCTGCAGTAAGCTGGAGGTAGTCTGGAAGCACTTCCTCTACAAAGCTCTTCCTCTGTTCAATCATGAGTTCAAGATAAGAATAAAGCATCACTTCATACATTACGCTCATGCCCATTCCGGCAATGAATGCCAGTCCAAATTGCATGGAAACGAAAAGCACTAGAGAGAATGAAACAAGCACGGTTATTATAATCCATCCAATTATCGCTATTCCTATGAATGTGTTTGCTGTTGTCTTAATGCCGGCAAGGTCAAGCTCATCTGATATGAATCTAGCAACATTCCTTCCAACAAGCCTCTCAAAAACTATCACAGCCATAATATCACGTTGCGAATGAAGGCCTCGATGATGACACCATCTTCAGGAATACGAACTGTAGGAACGCAAGCCCGACCACAGCAAGTATCAGGGTCTGGTTGCTTATCGGGAATATGCTTATGAAAGTAGACATTATCGATGCAACCGCAAGGCCCATGCTCGGGAATATGACCCCGAATAGCATGTAGAACATTGCAACAGCATTCAGCCTCTGTCCGTATCTCCTGAGCTCTATGACCCTCTCCTGGCTCGCTTCGCTTATGACTTCCTGTATGGCTCCTATCACATCTGATCCCACTTTTATGCTTGTGCTTGCCTGGAGCATCAGCTTCTTGAACGTTTTAGACTTAGACTTTGCGCTTACCTCGTCTATAGCCTGCTCCATCGGCATGCCCAGCTGCACCCTGTCTATTATCTTCTCGAACTCCCTGCTCGCAGCCCCGTATCCAACGCTTACCGTAGCCATCGCATTGAAAAGAGGTATGCCTGACCTCATGCTCACGATCATGTCCCTTGCCGCGTACAATATGTCCTTTTCAACATCATTGCCTATGCTCCTTACCTTGTTCATCGGATATGCCACAAGCGCATTGAACGACATCATGTAGACCACTATCGCTATCAGCGGAGCCAGTATCAACAGCTTCTGCAGCGCGATGTAAAACAATATGCCTGAGACAACTCCTCCAATCACAGCGAAGATCAGCGCCCTAGTTTGGCTCTGCGCCACATACTCCTCGGGCTTCATCTTTATGCCTATTTCTACCAGTGCCGGCCCAAGATCCTTCTTCGAGCCTGCGACTTTCGATGCGTATGTGCGTTTGGCAGACGCCTGCACCGTAGTATTTTGTACCGCGTCATTCTGCTGCACTGCTGCGGCAGTATTCGCTTCAGTCGAAGACGTTGAGTATATAGGCTTCGGTTTTATCGTGAAGAACAAGAATTTTTTCGGCTTTGTGAATCCTACTATCCTTCTTCCAATATCTTGTTTTTTGTTTCCAAACATATTGCTTACCCTACACATTCAATTTTGAGGTTATCTCCTTCAATCTGCCTTCCCTGATCATGTATAATCCTCTTTGGAACTCATCCTTGGGCAGTACACCCCTATTTTTCGCAAGCCCCTTAATTTCAATAATTATTATCGACATCTGTTCCTTGCTGAATGATCCCGAATCGATGCCTCTGCTTATTTTCTCAAGTTCGCTTATCTGGTCCTGCAGCGACAGATTTGTTAGAATAAGCTTGCTTTTGCCGCTCCCTGTTTTAATATGCATTGAAAAAGTGTTTTCAGCGGCAGAAATAAGCTCTTTAAGCTCCTTTGCAACAACCTCCTTTTCTCTCGATACGTCTATGCTTTTGAATCTGCCCTGCAAGCCTGCGCCAGCAGGCGGGCTTCCAGCATCATGTTTCGTCGTTTTTGAGGCGCTATCCGAGTTTGCGCCCTGCGGCATTTTTCCCTGCTCCATATCAATGCTGTTCACATAATTTATTACTTTAAGCGCATCACCGCTGTCGCAATCAAGTATCCCTATCTCCGGGCCAAGTTCGTATATGTCTATGGAAATAGACTTCATCTCTGTGTCATACGCCTCGCAGCTTTTTATAAATTCTACATATTCATTGTAATCCATATCTACACATCATAGCATGTCATTTGTAAACTTCACTTTGTCCGCAGCAAGCTTCACTATCTTATCCCTGTCCTTGTAGTACTGCGCTATAACGTTGCCTGCCTCGTCTACTCCCGTTATGTTATTTTCTATCATCCAATTCAATACCGATATCTTCTCCTGCACCTCATCCATAAGCTCCTTGTACGTGTATCCTCCATACAGCGCTATTATTTCGGCAAGCCTTGTCATCTCCGCTATCTTTCCGAATGAGTCGCTCTTTATGTTCCACCTGTACAATACGTTGGCATCTCCCGTATTCGTCATCTCACCGAATTCAAGCGTTCTCCTTAATCCGAGCCTCCTGTGCCTGAACAGCGTCACTATGCCTCCCACGGAATTCAGAAGTATCTTCGGCAGCTCTATCGGGGGATTTGTCATTCTTATTACGGTATCCTGCACATTGTCCGCGTGTATCGTGCCGTATACTGCATGTCCTGTGTGTATTGCCTCGAAAAGCGTCTGTGCATCCCATTTGGTCCTGATCTCTCCGACAAGTATTATATCCGGCCTCTGCCTCAATGCGTTAATCATTAGGTTATAAAGGCTTATCTCCCCCTTCCCTTCGGGATTCGGCTGCCTTGTGAGCATAGGCACCCATTGCAGAAATTTGGGCAGAGTAAGCTCTCTTGTCTCTTCAATTGATATTATTCTGTGGTTTGGGGGCATGAAGACGCTCATCGCATTCAGAAAACTAGTTTTTCCGCTTGCTGTTCCTCCTGATATAAGCACGCTTATCTCATTCTGTATGCATGTCCATATTATTGCCGCGATCTCATGCGAAACCGTGTTGTTTGCCACGAGTGCAGGCATGGTCCACGGATTCTTAGAGAATTTTCTTATTGTTATCGTATTCCCTCCCTGCGATACTGGATAGAGCGTGGCATTTACTCTTGATCCGTCGCTGAGTTCGGCGTCCATCAGCGGAGCAAGCGTGTTTATCTCCCTTCCGACCCTCCTTCCTATCTGCTCTGCGTCATCATATATCAGTTCTTCGTTGATGAACTTCAAGTTCGATTTGCACCATCCATATTTTTTGTGGAATACCCAAACTCCCTCTTTCGACGAATTTACTGCTATCTCTTCTAAGTTATCGTCAGCAAGTATGACCTCGAGGTCTCCAAGTCCAAGCATTATGTTTATTATGTACGCTATGAGTATGGCCTTTGTTTCAGGATGCGTGCCTGGCAGGTACTTGTCTATTACAATAGAAGCCGCGGCAGTGTATTTTACTGTAAGCTCCCGGACATAATTTGAATCGGCTATCTTTGTTGGGTCTATGGGCACTATGCTCAGGAGTTCCTGCCTCAGAGAAAGTATAAGTATCCTTGTCGCTTCGCCAATGCCTGGCATTGTTATGTCATAATTCGGTACAAATTCTCCCCTGTCAATTATACGTATGTCTGCCGTTATGCCGTGCGCATTAAGTTCATAGGAAGCAAGCACCTTTTCAATATGTTTATCTTCTCCAGCCATTTATACAACTCACTTTCCCTTCCCTATGTTATTCACTTTATCTTCGAACTTAGATACCTTTTCGCCAAGCTCCAAAGTCGATCGCGATGTGTCCTTAACCCTTGATCTTACCTTTGCTTTAGCTGCACTGGGATTTACCTTAGATTCTTTTGCATTTTTCGCTTCCTGCCTGAGCTTTGACATCTCCATGATTATCCTGTCCTTCTCTTTGGTTATCTCACCAAGCTCTTTCTTTATCGCAACAAGGTTGTCATTGAGCGTGCTCAACTCTCCTATGTCTTTCTTCATATTGCTTACCCTTGCATTCAACTCCCTTATCTGCGCCTCTGATCCTACTTTAAGCCTGTCTATCTCAGAGGACCATCGCGTCATTTCATCAAGCATCGACATGCCGCTTCGCTCCATGAGCTTCTTGGTATTTTCTGTCTTTCTCTTGTAATCCACGTTAAGCTTGTCATATTCGCGTATTTGCCTGTCTTCAAATGCAAGTATATCCTTAAGCTGATCATGCTTCTCTCTCATGCTTTTTGATATGTCTAGGGCATTTTTCCTGTATTGGTATACCATGCTCTCAAGCGATTTCGAGAGGTCGGCCATGTTCTTCTCATATGCTGCCAGCGAGTCGTGTATCTCCTGCGTTATGGCCTTTGCATTGTTTGTATCCACTGAGAATGAGGATAGCTCTACAGCATATTTCTGCGTAGCCTCAAAATCCTTCTTTGCAGTTTCAGATATTTCCGCTATCCTCTTCGATCGCGATTCCATCTTCTTTCCGTATCCGTCTATATAACTATCAAGTTTGTTGAGTTTATCCAATATTTCGCTCACATCCTTGTATTTCGTTTTGAATAGCTGGTCTATGCTTGCGGCAGATTTGTTGAATGCATCAATGCGTGAAGCTATCTGTGTGACTATTGACGACTGGGCGTCTATTTCTGCCTCAATCTCAATCTCTTCAGCCTGCTTTGCTTCCGTCCCTGCAATGCCCTGCCGTCCCGGGGTCGTCGGCGCTATGTATAATTTACCTCCCTTATGTACCAACTTAACAACGCCTGCTTTCTCAAGCACGCTGGCAAATTCAAGTATGACCGACTCGCTCATATGCAGTGCGCCAACAAGTACAGGCAGGCTGGATTCTCCATGCTCGTTTATATACGCCAATAATGCGTCTATGCTGGTCTTTACCTCCTGGACCGCCATCCAATCACTCACCATTAAATTAATCTTTAAGCTTATAAAGATTAACTACGCTTTTCGCAGGGCAGACTGAATGATACAGCAACTGACCCATGAAAATAAGATTCCCGGATCGTTAATGCAATAATATTTAAAATGCGCATCCTGAAGATACGAAAGGTATTTAAAGAAGATTGCTTCATACTTACTGCGTATAAAAGTTGGTAAAATGGCATTGATGGAAAAAATAAGCAGGTATTATTTCATTGTAATGGCGCTTATAGGCGTATCGATATTCTTCGGCCAGGTGGCTGCCCAGTCCTCTGCCGTTGCCGTTACAACTTCCACGTTGTGTGGCATAATAGGCGGAGTGCGATCGGTGGTGGGAGTCATAGCGCTTGTGCTTTTCATAGTTGGTGGAGCACTTTATGCAGTAGCGCACATGATGCCTGCTGCAGGAAATCTCAGGGGAAACGTTCAGGGATGGTCCTTGGGAATGATAGTTGGAGGGATAGTCGGGCTAATAATAGTGCTGATTGCTCCTGCTATAATAGGTGCAATAGCCGGTGTCTCGCTTAGCGGATCCGGATCTATAACAAGTCCAAGCTGCATCTGATAAATTTCATGCGGAATGCAGCATGATTATGCTGCATCAAAGCTCCTATGGTTAATTAATGGTAGTTACCAAGTACAAGGAGAGCAAGAAGCTTGCAGTATCTCTCATACTATTTTTAATTTCAATAAGCTACAACTCTTCCTTTTTTTCAGAGTCCGGCCTTATAATAAAGGCAATATATGCTTCAATAATAATAGTGTATACTGTATGCTTTGGCCTATCAAGCCGCAAGAAATCTAAAAACAACAGTCTCAATGCTCTTTTTATCGCATCAATCATATTGTTCGTAGCTTCAACATTAATCCAGTACCAAACAGCTATATATGTCATAAACAGTTACACTGCCATTTTTTCAATATCCATATTTTTAATGTTCTATCTTCTATTTTTCTTGATTAGCCTGCATTCATTTGTAAAATCCCGCAAAGTAAAGCTTGTTCTCATGCTCGCAATGGTTCTGATAGTGGTCATATACTTTACCCATATTGCGTTCACAACAGATGATGAAATTGCAATAGGATATTATGGCGCAAAATCCTTTCTTTCAGGTATAAATCCGTATTCCATAAATGTGGCAAGCCTTTTAAACAAAATATACCTTCCAAGCGGAATTACAATAACATCCGGCAATACTGTAGTTGGCATAGTGGATTATCCTGCCCTATACTTCTTGATAAACGTCCCTTTCATATTGCTATTCAATTCTAACATAAACAATCTATGGCAAAGCATGATGCAGTATGAAGCAATGGCATTTTCTATTGTATTCCTGCTTTCTGTCGCAGCGCTATATAAAAAAGGCGCATTAAACCAGAATGTCATTGCCTATGCCTCATTTGCTTTGTTTCTGGTAAACCTATCGGCGATTCTAAACATATTAATGCTTGCATTGCTTATATTTGTCTATACTGATTTTGGGGAAAAATATCTCTGGCTGCCAATCGGAATAATGCTTTCCCTGCAGCAACAATTATGGCCCATCTCAATATTATTTCTCGCATACTCTATGAACACAAAGGGCCTGCGCAAAGGGGCAACCGACGCGCTTGGCGCCATGGCAATATTTTTCATAATAAACAGTTATTTTATAATAAACGGCCCAGTAATTTACTTCGGCAATATATTCACGACCCTTTCGAGTCCGCTGCCTTCTGCCACAGCTATAATCGGCCATTTCCTAATATCAAATTACAGCATACCTCTTTCCTCATTTAATATAATCTTCTTTGCAACATTTGCCATTACGCTACTCCTATCACTATATATTAACAAGAAGAGCGTCATACCGTTGCTCAGCATAATCCCGTTTCTTTTCCTCAGCCACATAATATTCATTTATTTTGCAATGCCAATTGCTCTCTTTGCCTTCATAATATACAAAAATCAGAAGGAAGAGCAGGGCATGATCACGAAAGAAGTAAACGGAAGCAGGAAGTTCAAGTATTTTTTTATATCCATTATAGCTGCAATAATGATTTTTATTGTAATATTCATTGTTTATTCGCATAATCTGAATCAAGATAGCTTTAATATTTCAATATACGGACAATCCGTCACACACAAATCTGGAGAAAACTATTCATACAGTTCAATGCTGCGTTATAGCGGAAATAATCACACCCTATCATATGCCATGTTTGAAATAAACAATGGCAAAAATTCTTACTATGTTGATCTATTTAGCAAAAATAGGGACATATATGTGGTCCCAGTTGCAACCACAATTAATTCTTTGCCAACAGACACCTCAGAATGCGCTGCAGTATGCCCAAATCCTAACGGATTCTATCTTTCAAACGGCACTTATGAAATGTCAGCAAATCTTAGCTTAAACTTAAGCGGAAGCGCGTATATAACTCCAATAATATACAGCAGCAATCATTATTATCAGGCCAAGTCATTTCTAATCAGATAGATATCTTTTTAACCTTTAATTTGGATATAAATCTGGTTTAATGGCCAGCGTAATAGACAAGGCATCTGAGGTATATACCGAAAAGATAAGCCTCGTACTCTTATTTTCAATCCCCTTCATCATAGCGTTTGCAATACCACTGCTCGCCCCGCTTCCAACTTACATAAGCGCAGGTGCAATATTCCTCAGGAGCGCAAGCCTGTTCGTGAATGGCAGCATAAATGTAATAGACCTTAGCGTGATCACAATATCATCGATATTCTCGCTCCTCTTCCTCAGCTTCGCATTTGTGCTCATAAGCCTGCTTGTCAAGTCAAAGCGCACGCATTCAACCATAGGCAAGAGGGCCTTTAACAACATAGAAACTTACATAGGAAAGGTATTCACAATACTGTTTGCATATGCTGTCGTGCTCGTCATTGCGAATATTGTAGGATATTCGCTAGGCGCATCCGCATTGCTTACCGGCATTGTCGGATTCTTCCTCTTTGCTCTTCTCTTCTATGCCCCAAGCGCGGTTGTTATAGATGACAAGAAGGTGTGGCGTGCGGTCAAGGACAGCGTAAAGCTCGTCCTGCATGAGCCGCAGTACTTCCTGCTCTGGCTTGTGCTGACAACTATAATCGTATCCGCAGTGGATGTTGCAAGCATCGCAGTTTTTGGCACATATCTTTCTCCATATGTAACCCTCATAATAAATTCTCTGTTTGTAGTGCCGTATTTTGTAATTTTCCAGGCAGAGGCATATATGGAGAGATTCAGGCTGCTAAGGCACTGATATGTCATTCATTCAACAAAATTTTCTAAAGATTTTTAATATCTCTATAGTGAATATCTAAACATGCGAATTGGGCATATTGCGCTGTTCATAATTATAATGCTATTTTCAGGCGCAGCTCTGCTTTCTGCGCAATCTCAGCCAGCCGTCAACATTGCACAACGTCCATCCTCAAGCATACCTCCAGAGTGCAGTCCAAGCAGCATTGGAAACATAATGTCAAATTCCGGATCCGCGATCGGCATTGCGCTCCTGGCTTTAACAGTATCATTTGATGTTGTCGCAATCGCATACATGATAAACAAGCTATTCCCTTCGTCGGGAGTCGGTAACTGGATACAGAATGAATACTGGGAGATAGCAAAATCCGCGATAATAATTGTGTCAATTTTTGCTATAATAACGCTAGTTGGCAACCTTACATATGCCATTGTGCCAACAGCATTCTCATCTACTTCACAGGTCTCCGGGTTCACTGATATCACTCCGTTGATAAACGGCGCAGAAAATTATCTATGCACGGTCAATGCCAATACCTATAATGTGTGGGAGCTTATGGGCATAATGTCTGCAGGTACGGGTTTTTGGTCAACTTTTCAGGTAAGTGCATATGATCCTTTTTCTTCAATAGCTTCCGTAATACTCTCAGCCGGCTATTTAGCGTTTTTTTACGGCGCCAACATAATGCCATTCAGTAACTGGATGCTTCAGTCAGGCAACTTCATGATTGCGCCATTCGGATCTATAATAAACGACTTCATCAATTTCGTAATGTTCCCATTCACCTCTTTCAACCTCGGCCTTATAACGCTTCTTCCGTCTTTGGCTACAATAGGCTTGATGTTTCTTATACCTATGGGGCTTGTATTCCGCGCCCTTCCTTTCATAAGGGGGATAGGCGGCACGCTTATAGCACTAGGCATAGGATTATGTATAATCCTGCCAAGCGTCCTTCTACTGTTCAATTATCCTATCACAAATGCGCTAACATCAGCAATCCCGTTAGTCTATTCCAATCCAAATAATAATCTACCTTCATATTCCTGCCCGTTTAGTAGCGTTTCCGGAACTTTTGGATTTATACTTAAATTTGGATGTATACTTTTTCCAGCTACCTATTTAGTTTCTATTTTGCCACTAGGTAGCAACTATGTAGGACAGATTGGTTTTTCATCTGCAGTATTCAATACGAACGCCATTTTTTACTATATGAATTATATTGTAAACTACGGTGCATATGTCATAGTGCAGCTTCTGCTGCTCGTTATGGACATAATAATAATATATCCGTTGGTAAATGAGACTGCGAAGATGATGGGTGGAACAATAAGGCTTCAGATCGGTGGCAAGCTTAGGCTGGCATGATACTTATGTTACCTATTTTACTATCAACTAATGCATATGGCGGAAGCACGTGCATATTCGGAGGCACGCCAACAGCTTCAGGCAGTCTGAACACGAACAACTGGATACAGATAAACCTTATAGTAGTTCTGATGTCCTTCACAATAGCCGGGCTTGTATATTCTCTTTCCAATCTATTTCCTACCTCAATGAGGGAAAAGCTAAAAGGTGCAGCTAAGGTTGAGTCATTCCAGGGCATGATAAGCATAGGTATAATACTTGCCCTTATAGCTCTTTCTTCAGTTTCGTGCAATATCGGTAATTCCATAGCAGCGCAGTCTTCGTCGCTCACAAACATAGCCTATCAGTCGCCAATGCAGTTCTCTACCTCTTATGTAAACTACCTCATGTTTGACAGAGGGCTTTCGCTGTTTTCAGACATATATGCAGAAACAATAAAGCTTGTAATATCCGGCAACATAGCAGACAGCCTTCAAGAGCAGTTGCATTCACTTGTCATAACGCCTCTTCTTGGGGAGGGGATTGGAATCGGGCAGGACATATATGGCGTATTTTTCGGATTCAGCGGCGCGCTTACCGGTGCATTTGTTCCGCTAATAATTGTAACTTTCGGCATAATTTTTACAATATTCCTTATATTATCCATGTCAAATTCGCTAGCGCTTACTGTGGTGGTTCCTATTTCAATAATACTCCGATCCATACCGTTTGCAGGCCCAAAGCTGCGGGAGTCGGCAGACACTATCCTTGCATTGGCAATAGGGTTTTACTTCATATTGCCGCTTGCAATAATAATGAATTCGTATATTACTGCATGGATTTTCACGCCCTGTGCAGCAAATACGCTAATATGCAATCCCTACGCGTATTATAATGCGCCATATTCGTTGCAGCAGCTTCCTATAAGTAACATATTCAATTCCAATCCGCAATCTCTTTCCGGAGGCGGACCTTTGTCAAGTTTCGGGCTTTCATCAGCATTTCTTAGCAGCGGATTTGCCGGATCAGGCATATTGGGCGGTTTTGAGATACTGCTTCAGACCCTTGTGAATTTCCCCTCGGTAATAATAAACTATTCGCAGCAGACTGCTCAATATATCTTTGAAGGAATAGTGCTTATGGGATTAGATCTTGCAATAACCCTTGCTTTTGCACAGGGATTAACTAAAGCTCTTGGATCCGCAAGCAGGATCGTTGGAGTAGGGCCTTTCTGGGGGAATGTATGAAAAAGAATATCACGCTCTTAATCGTATTAAGTGCTCTTTTAGCCAATATGCTTTATGCCTCCACCCCGCAGCTCAACGGATCATATTCCATGTTCCAGGACTGGTTTCCAGTATTGACTACTGCAGCCATGGCTGTTTTCATGATCGCTTCATTATTCTACATGGCAGGCTATATGCTTAATAACAATAAGCTGAAGGGAATTGCAGTAAACGAGTTGCAGCAGGCTGCAGGAAGCATTCTTCTTCTTATAATAACAATCGGGGTTCTATATCTTGTAGGCACAACTACGGGATTGAGTTTTTCTAATCTACTTTCAAGCAATCAGCAGTCAGGGATAAATACCATATGCAATACATATTTAGCTGGAGATTTCGGAAGTTCTGGAAATACTTATCCAATAGATTTTTTAAGCAGCTCCTATACTGATCCGAATTCCGGATTGCGTGGCCCGACAAACTCAGTTTGCTCTCTTGTAGCTGGTAGTGGAAACTCCGATTCCATAACAAAAAACATAGATTATGGTCTAGGTGCTATGTATGTAATAATAGCTAACATGTCAAATCAGACAGTAGGCCAGATAAATGCCATGTATAATCTTGAAAGCATAACATTCTTTCTCAGGAATCTCATATTTTTTGTCGGCGTGTGCACTCCGGCCGAATGCCTTCTTCCGTTTGGGAATGAAGAGTCTTCAGAGATAATACTTAGCTACAAGCCGTATGATGGCTATGTTCTTCAGAGAACTATAATGCCAACCCTCAATACCCAGGAAATCATGTCATTTTACCTTTTTCTGCTCCAGCTAATAATAATACTAATATTGATGATGGGGTGGCCTGTGCTTTTGGGTGCTGCTATTGTGCTTCGTGCAATACCAATCACACGCGCAGCCGGTGGCCTTATATTTGCGGGTACAATAGTCGGTATCATAATATGGCCTACAATTTTCCTTATAGAATATCATTCGCTCAATAGCTTCCAGTCTCCATCGATAGGTAGCGGAGGCAGTATACCTGGATTCCCGATATGCGGGGAAGCTACAAATCCAACATACCTGTACTGTTATACCAGTGCAAAAAGCGTAAGCTACAACGACGTTTACAAAATGATGCCTTCCACAACAATTCCAAACGGTTTGCCAAATCCCAATACTCTATCTAATCCCAATGGGGTGATACCTGCGTGCAAAAGCATACCAACCTCCAATTCTCAATCTACAACTTGTTTTGTACAGAGAAGTTTAAGCATGTTTGTATTTCCTCCAGCAAGCCAGATAATAAGCCTCTATGCCTGCTATCCCACATCATCTAATATATTTCCAGTAGAAATGGCAATCCTTACCGGGGCGCTTGCAAATGTGGCTTCACTTCCATTCACCTTTTTAACCTCATTATTCTCTTCAAGCCTGTCTGCATCTTCATTTTCATTTGTTTCGTTCCTTCCAGTTATTGGAAATACTTGCGCAGGTACCATCGGTCCATTCAACATATATTCAGCATACATATCCCTTGCCAACCTCTATGGCCTGATGTCCGTATCTGCATTTATCATACCGATATTAAATGGATTGCTCCTCATATCAGCCACTACCGGGCTTTCTTCCCTGATAGGCGGAGAGAAAACAATAATAGGCTTAAGCAGGTTTATCTAGTGATGCAATGAAATACCTATTGCCAATAGTCTTTGCTGTTCTCTTATTAAGTTTGGCTATGGGTCAAAGCTCCTCTTCCACTCAAAATCTATTAAGTACTCCTACCGCAATCTGTGGCCAAATATTCCCTTCAAATCCTTCACAGAGCTATGCTGGCAAAATTGCAACAATAGCAAATTACAATTCTTTTGTATCAATATCCATTCTCATAATACTAATGGTGTTTACTGTTCTATCAATCGTATATGCAATCGGCTATTCATTCCAATTTCAATCGTTAACTACATTTGCAAAAACCGAATTTCTTGAAAACGGCATAAACCTAATAATACTGGCTGCCGTAGGAGGCACCATGGCATTGGCCTGGCCCGGCCTAAACTTTTTTGCAGGAATTGCTGGACTTTCAAGCACTTCTGCTGTTGTACAACCATCAACTTTGGCGTTTTTCACTCAAATGTGCAATAACATCAACACCAATGTTATAAATAGCGGATTTAGTAATTGGTTTGGGGTATTCAGCGCATTATTCTTCACAAACGCTCTGGCATCAGGTTCGCCTCCTTCTGGAGGATTTGGAGTGTATCTGATGCCAAATCTTCTAGGCGTTGCTTTTTTGCCTTTTCAGGGCCTTTCAGTGCTGCAACAGCTTCTATGGGATGAACAATCTGCATATTTTGGCAGCATGATGCTCGGAATGTTTTTAATAGTCCTTCTATTTATCATATATTATCTATTTCCTCTATTTTTTTATGTTGGAATTGCTTTGAGATCGTTTCCTTGGACAAGGGCAGCAGGCGGATCATTCATCGCCCTATTTATTGCATTTTATATAATATTTCCGGCAATACTGTTTCCATTTACAAGCATACAGGGCACTGTGTTATGCAATCAATCAAACACAAAAGCAACGAGTTTATGTAATTCTGAAACTTTAATAAATCAAGAAGCCAATCCAAGTGCCTTTCTTCACGATTTGGAGAGTATGCTATTTTCAGATTACGGCTCCATATACTACCAAAACATTTACGCATTCGCTGTAGGGCTTGAAGCGACAGGCGTAAATCTTTTTGGATTTATAATATCTCTTCTAATATCATATGAGGCAGTTGAGAAGCTCGGAGGCATACTAGGCGCGCCATCATTGCAAGGTTCGAGAGCATTGAGCAGGATATTATGATTACACCAACACAATCAATAATTAACATTGCCCTATCTGCATCATGTATAAATAATCCTGTTTGCCTCTTTACTTCCGCCCCAAACATATGGTTTCCAATAGTATTATTGGGAGTCTTAGTTGTGATATCTGTAGTTGCAATCATATATGCTCTAGGTCCGCTTTTAGGCAGGAATGATATAAAGATATGGGCAAGAGCAAAGATTTATGATGCACTTGTAACAATCGTGTTAGCAATAATATTCCTAAGCTTCTCTACAGCCTTATATTCTACCGATCCAACTTCATTATATAGTGCTATAGGCATAATTCCTAAATCATGTATTTATCCTAGCTCAATTTCACAGTCACCTACCAATTTGTATAGTATATCATTATGCGACATTTATACATTCAATCAAAACGTCGCTTCTTTCAGCACTTCAGTATTCTGGATGTCTGTTCTACTTGACTTTACGCCTTCCATATCTGGTTCATTTCCGACTGGGTCAGTAACTCCAATAAATGCCCGATCTTATGGAACAGGAATCTCATATTCAGTTTCACTTCTTCCGATAGTCCTTGTGCATCAATATATAGTGCCATTCATGACCGCTTACTTTGTCGCAGTCCTTGCATCGCAGGTGCTGCAGGTTCTTCTCAGTGCGGCAATGCTTATCTTTTCGGTATTCCTAATATTGGGTCTTCTTGCAAGGTCATTCGGAGTTACTAAGAGTTTTGGCGGAAGCATGATTGCGTTTGGCCTGGGGCTGGGTTTCGTGTATCCGCTTGTAGTGAGCATAAGCTACGGGTTTTTGAATGTAGTTATTGAAAATGTCGGAAATGCTGCTTTTGGGATCGGATCGCTGTCTGGTTTATCTCTTTTCATATTCAATGCCGTACCTCTGTTGATTTCTTCAGTCTTTTCTGGAAGTTTACTAAATGGAATAGAAACCTTATTTACTCCTGTAATATTTTATGGTGGCTTTATTGCTGCAGGGCTTCTAATAATACCGCTATTAAATCTGGTTATAGTGGACGCATTCATATCTGATTTTTCAAGGTCGATAGGCGAAAGGATGGACCTGTTTTCAATACTTACTAGAATAATATAGTGTTATGATGAAATACAAACTTCTAATATTTGCATTTATTGCTTCAATAATAGTTGCAAGCATAAATTCTCAGGCTACGCCTTCATACTGTTCCCAGGGTACTACACAAGTCCCTGGCGGTATAGTCTACCAGTATGCGCAATGGTATTGCGTCAAAGGCGGAATAAATGATACTATAGTCAGCGAGTGGAGCGCATGGCTTCCTGTTGCAATTCTTGCAGTTTCTCTTGCATACGCTATAGCGACCATAATATTCATGTTCGGGGTAGCGCTAAAGAACGACCGTTTAAGGACATTTGGCATAGGTGAGATGTACGAAGCCACCGCATCAGCCGTAATCGTAATATTCTTCTTATTCATTGCAGGCGTGCTGTTCGGCCTTCTTCCATCAGTAGTTACGGGTCAGATAGACCCATATACCACAGCGCTGAACTACATATCCGGAACAATTGCAACTTCATATTCTACTGCTGCAACTCTTTTTAATGTCGCAGTGATAGATAAAATGTATACTACATTTACAATAAATGGAGATGCAGGCGGAGTTGGTCCTGCAGGTCAATTTATTACTAATGCAGTGCCTGCAATATCCTCGCTGCTGACTGCTCCTATAACCTACCTTTTCTTCTGGCCTGCCTTTACCATAGTTGCATTCATGTTTGAAGCGGTAATCTCTCTTTCAGTCCAGTTCTATCTTTTGGTATTCTTCATGCAGGCTGCAGTACCCGTATTTCTCATACCCGGAGTCATATTCAGGGCCTTCATACCCACCCGGCACCTTGGCGGCATGATGATGGCCATTGCTATAGGTTTTTATTTCATAATGCCTCTGCTATTCTCCATAGCTTATTATTATACATCTTCAAGCGTGATAACCCAGCTAAATCTTGTGCAGTCCGAGCTGAATCAGTATGGTACTACTGGAACTGGATCTGTCAATGCAGCAGCTACAGCCTCATCTCCTCTTGATGCCACACTTAGTCAGATGCAGAGCACATTCGGCCCGTTCTGGCTTTCAATATTATTTTTCCCAGCGCTGATAATAGCACTTACATACACATTGATAACGCAGATAGCGGAGCTGCTAGGGGGAATGGCAAAAACTTCCGGAAGGCTCAGGTCCCTAGTTTAGCAACACTTAGCTAGAAATACAATATTGTTTATGGGCTGGATGGCCACCAACCTATTTATATCAAGTGTGATAATAAATTAATAGGGTAAATATCAATGATAGCTGCTATTGCAATACTATCTCTTGGCGCAGTAAATGCCCTGATTCCGATAGTTATAGTGCTTGTCCTTGTAGTAGCTGCCGCAGGATTGAACAGGGGGTACAGCCTATTTAATTTCTTGGGGCTTTCTACTTTTGCGGGTATAAATCCTGGAGGCAAGGGGTCTCTAGCAGGAAAATCGGCGTTTTCAGTGCTCCTTCTTTCTTCCCCATTGGGAAGCAAATTGGGTTTAGGCAAAAGGCTGCGAGCCAGATATAAGAGATCTAAATTTGCAAGGAAGCGTGCATTAAGTAAGGAAAATCGCAGGATGGCTAAGCAATCTGTTAAGGAACTTAGAAAAGGTACGTTTGTAGAAAAAAATAATGCTGTCCAAATAAACAAAGGCAATGGAACAGAAAAACAAAAGTCACAAAGCATTCTTACAAGAAAAGTTTCTGATTTATTAATGAAAAATTCAGTTGCAACCAGGCTAGGTTTGGGAGCGACTGCATTAAAAACAAGGGGCATCAGCAAGTTTGAAAATGTGTCAAGGCCA
This sequence comes from Microcaldota archaeon, assembly GCA_021803425.1. Taxonomy (GTDB): domain Archaea; phylum Micrarchaeota; class Micrarchaeia; order Micrarchaeales; family CABMGC01; genus JAJZNA01. The sequence continues at coordinate 20,166 of JAJZLN010000014.1, forward strand.
AAGTTTACCCGGGCTGCAAGAGAATCTACGGTAAGGGAAAGAACGATTAAAAATGAAGGCATGCTGTCCAAATTAAAAGGATCGAAGAAGGCAAAATCTGTTTCGGCTCTTAAACAATTGGCATTTTTCGGTGCTCCAGCAGCATTTATTGGTGCAAGAATCACAAAAAAAGGAATAGAAAGGCATGAAAAAAATAAAAAAGCATCCAAGGAAATAATAAAAGAATATGAATCAGACAAAAAATCCGGTGGAAATATTTCAAGCATCGTTGACAGATATAAAAAAATACAAGAAGATCAAGGAAAGCTTACAAGAGACCAAAGGACGGCAATGAAAAATGAGATGTTCTCAGAACTGCAGAGCAAGAGCAAGATTGCAGAAAAGCAGCAGGCCAAACACAATATTGCTACAGCCACTATTCTTGGCTCTGCTAGAGTTATAAGCGAGGCAGCAAGAGGTGCAAGCGGCAAGGCAGCCGGCTTGGAAAACGAAAGCGGCTTCAGTGGTGCATATAAGGCTGCATCAGCACACTTAAAGCGCAGCATGTCTGAGATGGGCACTAAGGAAACTTCTGTAGATCCTGCAAGGCTTGGAAGGGTTGCATGGAATATGATTGGCATTGGTGCATTGTCCATTAAAAAAGGCAGTTCATTGAGTCCAGATGATATAAAAAGTTCTTCAAGGAGGGATATGTTTCTTCATGCACAATATACAAAGGTAAAAAATGAGAAAGATCCTGAAAAGCTCAATCAATACCTTCAAAACATAAATAAAACTGAAGAACACTTTGAAAGATTAGCTTACTCTGCAGATAAAGCAGCACAGATTGAAGCTACAAAACCGGCGCAGAATGCAGAAAGAGAAAATTTATACAAATACATTGCTGCAGCTAACAATCTCAAAGCGGAGATTTTGAAGAATAGGAATACTAGTAAAAGTGACAGGTCAAATATAGTAAGCGAATTTTTTGATAGAATACCTGAAAAGGAAAGTCAAAATAAAGCGCTTAAAGAAGACAAAGAAAATTTAGAAAAAGCGTATTCGAAAGCTACAAATGATAAGGAAAGAGAGATGTTGGAAAAACAGATTGAAGAAAAGAAATTACTTATTAATATAAATGAATCTGAAATAAAGGCCGATACCTCTGCTATTTTAAGTATTGCCCCAACAGAAAACATAAGTGGTATAAATCACGAAAAACTTTATAACTTTTATAAGGGCGGAAAATCGGCTTTAGATCTTGATGCTGAAAGAAAAGAAGCACTAATCCAGTATTCTGCCGCAAAAGACGACAAGCCTCAAAAAATTGCACTTAATCTTATCAGTGATGTCTCAAAAATAGCGGAAAATAATGCCTCTGGAGAGCGTGAGCTGAGAAAGCAGGCAGTCAGAGCACTCGAAATCAATGTAAATAGCGAGGATAGGGATATAAGCACCGCTTCAAAATTGGGCCTCATAAATTCCGGCCTGGATCTTAACAGATTCAGCATGGATGATAACAAAGAGGTAAGGACGGCAGCATGCAAAGCCCTCGGATTAAAAATTGATCCTAGAACCAAAATGCCCATATAATGGAGAATTTAGCAGCTCTGATGCATTCGATGTGGCTATTTTCAAGAGTAAATATAAAATAGTTGATATATAGTATATATTGGTGCTTTTGGGTGTTCAGGCTTGGCTGACAAGAACGAGATCCTCTCTGTCGTGCTTTTTGGATCAGGAATGGTCATTTTACTGATAATGGGCATGCTGCCTTCAGGCCAGCTGCTTTTCAATGTAATTGCATTAATATTCTCAATAATATGCGTTTCCGTTTCAGTGCTGATGTTTGCGTCAAAAGATCTGTTCTACATGTTTGAACCTATTATGAAAATGAAGAACAAAGTTGCAGTTATAAATTCAGAAGAACCGTATTATATGTCACCAAACGGAGCTTCAGTCCTTATAAGGACCGATACAGGTGTATATGCCACATCATTTGTAAAAATCCCTGTCTACAGCTCATCGACAAACATGACGGATGAGGAGAAATTCAATTTTTCCGGACTATTTGCAAGGCTTGTGGGACTAAGCAAGGATCCGATGAGGATATCCTCGCAGCTTTACATGATAAACAAGGATGAATACATATCAAGGATAAATGCCAAGCTCAATGAGGTACAGGAAAGATACAATACCTTGCAGAATGACAAGTCCGCTCAAAAAAGCGCACTTGACAGGGCAAAAGGCGAGGTAACGATGTGGCACAATCTCCTTGACAACGTTTCAAGGGCCAATTCCCTTTCGCTTTCGGCGTATGCTAGCATAACTGTCATCGGGGGTACAGAAGATGAGGCAGTAAACCTTGCTTCGTTAAAGGCAGATGAAATTGCGGTTGCAATAAGCACCACCCTGGGGGTCATGGCCACTGTAGCATCAGGAAATGAAATACGCGTGTTCATAGAGCCCGATTATCTTCTGCCTCCTGGCACGGTAGGCGGCATGATGAAGTCGAAGGCCTTGCAAAGCAATACATAGTGGTTGCATGGATGAAAAAACAATAATATACCTTGCTGGGTCGCTCGCCATAGCATTCCTCACGCTTATTACAGATTTCAAGTTCGGGCTTCCAGGGCTTATAGCAGCGCTTTTGTCGTTTTTTGCCATAATCATAATACTCATGCTGGCATTTGCAGATTTCCTTATATACCCAATTTTCACCAAGATGCTGAACATTGCAACAATACCTGCTAAGGATTATATCATACCAAAGACGGGCGATGCCGTGATCAAGTACACAAATGGCATATACTACGCTACTGGATACCTTACGGCCAACATATACGGATATACCTTTGCAGCAGAGCAGATAGAGGATGCTGACGCTGCAATGGCAGCTGCTCCTGAAAAGTGGGAAAGGGCCATAATGAACATAAAATTCCCGTTCAAGTTCAATGTAATTTCTGTTGCAGAAGACATACAGAAATACAGGGATGAGATAGAGACCAAGCGGGGGCTGCTCGAATTTCAGTATTCAAAGGAAACTTCATCTACAAATCCTAATCCAATGGGACTTGAAGCCATACAGCGCCAGATAAACGTAATGCAGGCGCGGATAGATCGGATAAGCCAAGGCGAAAAGCCCCTAAACGCCCTGATGTACATTGAAACAACTGCAGTTGGCGTAAGCGAGAAGGAGGCAATAGACAACCTGTCAAACCAGCTTAATGAATTGCAGACAGTATTCAACATAATGGATATAAGCATAACCAGGGTTACTGGCAGCGAGGTTTACCATCTTTTCAAATTCAATTACATGATACCTAGCTTGAAGGAATTATCAAATATTTTCCAGTCGCAGGGTTGAAATTTTATGGGATTAATAAAAATGCAAAAGATAATGAGCAATGAAATTGCAAAGAGGGCATTCCTGAGCCGGCCTTCCGAGCCTCCATCGGAATTCCTACTCAACGATCCGACTAATTCAATATTCATAGGGATAACCAAGAGATTCGGGGTGCCATTCACATGGACATTCGATACCCTCACAAACCCCCACATTTCAGTAGTGGGCATAACGGGTTCAGGAAAGAGCTTCTTTGTAAAGACATTCATACTTAGGGCAAATTATGTGTGGGGCACCAACGCGCTCATAGTGGATTTTGCCGGAGAGTACAAATCATGGGTCAAGCAGAGCGGAGGCACAATAATATCGCTTGGCAAAGGGGATTACATAAACATAATGGATCTTGCAGGTATGAAGCCGCTGGACAGGGTAAAGCAGATCATGACTTCACTTGATATACTGACTGATATAGAGGGGTTTCCGGAACAGAGGAGGCTTACTTCAGAAGCGATAGAACAGTCATATCTCAATGCAGGCTTCATACTTGGTAGCTTTCCTGTTGCAGGCAAGGAGGCGCCGACACTCAAGGATGCCGCAAGCCTTCTTGAGGAGAAGCTGCAGGAAGGCACATATCAGTATCCTGCAGAGCTCGAGAATGCAATATACCGGCTTAGGCAGTTTTCCAGGGAGGGGGAGGATTTCTTTGCAAGAAAGTCCACTATAGACTTGGACAAGATAGTATCATCAGGCCTCGTAGACCTCGACCTTTCATCCCTTCCTGACGAGAAGTTCAGGGCTCTTGCCGCATTGTTCATACTGCAGACATTAAAGGAGAAGATGAGGTCCGCAGGATGGAGCGCCTCAAAGGGCCTCAAAGCCCTAATAGTTCTAGACGAGGCGTGGAAGGTTGCAAGTGATGAAAGAAGTGATGCGATAACAATAGTAAGGGAAGGGAGGAAGTACCAATTCGGGCTTGTAGTCGCTTCGCAGAATCCAACGGATATACATGAAGCAATTTTCTCAAACGTCGGCTCAAGCTTCATACTGAGAATAAAATTCCAGAAGTTTATGGACTTTCTGCAGGGCTCGTTAAATTTCTCCCAGTTCATAAGGGACGAGATAAGCAAATTGGGCGTGGGAGAAGCTGCAGTGGATCTTGCATTTCAGACCTCTGCGCAGTTTCCGTCGACATTCATAATGAACAGGATATCCGGAGAGGTGCCTCTCGATGTTTTCACAGTGACTCTTGCAGACCTGATCACCCCCGAGGAGAATCGAGATCAGTCCATACAAAAGGAATATTCTTTAGAGAAGATGCTCTTAAGCTCAAAATTCATAGACAGCGGCATAAATACGGATATAATAGACACTGTTTTTGCGAATCTCGAGGCAAAGGGAAGGATAGTAGACCTTAAGGAATTTATAAATATACTTATTGCAAACAAGCTTATGAAGGAACAGGTAGTATCTCTGCTCAGAGGAATAGGCATTCCTGACGCCTTGATAAGCAAAGCCTTCATGTACGGGGAACAGGTGTAGAATTGGCCGGCACGTATTCAATAGAGAAGATAGAACTGAAGAGGATGCTGTCTAACCTCAAGGTAAGCGACAAAAATGCGGAATCTATCATATCTTCACTCGACAAGATGCACAAGCACGTCAACATCCTTGTACTAATAGGTATGCTGCAGAAATTCGGTTTAGGCCAGCCGGATCTGGTAAACATGTTAAGGAGGATTGGTATAGATGATATAACTATATCAAATCTGTTTGACAGTCTGGACGAGCAATCAGTAAGGAACACATTCGGAAAGCTTATCGAACTCTCGGTTGATTGATGGTACTATGGAAGGATATTGCATAATATGCGGCAAGAAGAGGTTAGGGATAGGCATAGCAAATGACCATGTGATAGAGTTTATAAAGTGGTTCAAGAGGAACATAACCAAAAACGAGAAAGGAAATACACTGGTAGTTTGCAGGACATGCTATCCAGAATACAAGAAAAGAATGGATAAATATGTGGGCAGGAGGCTCATTTATGTCGGAATAGGTGTTGCTTTTGCAGTTCTCGGCTTATTGCTTAATCCCAAAATAAGCGTAGTCCTAGTTTCAATATTTGTAATATTTGTCATGTACCTGGTTTCCCTTGTTAATTACACCCCTGGCCTTAACAAGTTGCAAAAGCGCCCAGAGCACAAATAATAAATATGCACTTATGGTATAAATCTTGTGTGCAATAATGGCCGACATATCCGCGTTAAGCGTACAACCTGGCGTTCAGGCAACCCCTTCTGCCGATCAGTATGCCCAGCAGCCGAAGATAGGGGAGTTCTCATTGCCAGGCAAGCTAAACTGTCCTGTTTCGGACCTGAATGAAATCTTCAGCAAACTGCCCCTCTATACCACAAAACTACAGAGCGACGGCATAGATCTTATAAAGGTAGAGAGCAGGAACATAGCAAAGAAGCCGTACCTATTCCATATAATAAAGATAAGGCCAAACGGCATAGATGTTGCATTCTCCATAATACCCGACTCAAGCGTAGAGCTGAGGCGGGCCAACGTGCTGAGCAATGTAGCTGCAATACTTTCAATACTTTCGGACAAGTATTCTGTGGACTACGAAAAATTCATACAATATGTGGATTCTGTGCTTGAAGGGCTTGTGTCCGGATTATCACAGAATTACACCTCTCTTTACAACAAGTATGATTCAATCTTAAGCGAGTACAGGGAAATCAAAAGGCAAAACATCGAGCTTTCGGCATCTAACAGGAATCTGGCGCTGCAGTCTGCTCAGCTAAGCGAGGAGAATAAATCATTGAAGGCGCGTCTGTCTGAGCTGGAGAAGTTCAGCGATGAGTCATTAATGGCTCTTGTTGAAGAATGGATAAAGTCACACAATGACTCTATAGATATAGTGGAATTTGCAAAAACCCATAATGTCACTCCGACAAGGATAGAGCAGATATTGGACAAGATGGCTTCAATGGGGTATATCGAACTTAAGGGATGAGGGTGCAATCATGGCTTATTCTGTAAACATAATGAAGAAATATCAGCACGTCAGGGTGTATTCCATAAAGAAAAGCGTGAAGGGGAACCAGAACGAGATATCCAGGATAATCGAATCATTGATAAACAGGTATCTGCAGAAGAGAGCGGAGAAGCAGGAGGCCTGAATTCTATGAAATTTCCAAATATGACGCTTAAAAACGTACCGATATCCTATCCTATCTGGAAAAAGAATCATTACATAAAACTTGCAGCAATCGCATTTGCTGTGCTGATAGTCATATTTATCCTTATGTCCCTTTACATAAGGAGCGTAATATCAAGCATACCTGTGCCTGTGCCCTCTCCTACTGGCATGATACTTGCAAATTTCTCTGAAGTATCCCAGGGGGTGCTTACCTTTAATTTCGCATCACAACTTGTAGAGTACGCACGCATACATTATACCGAATCTAATGCAACTTCAATGAACGCTTCAATAACTGTATTCAAGTCTAATCCGATACTTCCGATATACTTGGTCGATACGCAAAGCTACTGTGAGCAGTGCTTCATACCATCAACGCTATTCGGATACCTGAATTCATCTCTTTCATCAGATGGATTGGTGCTGAACCGCTCAAGCTTCAGGCTGATAAATATAAATGAGCTTTCATCCGTGCCAAAGGGGGCAATAGTAATAATTGCATCGGGGCTTATGCCCAATATTCTTCTGCCAGGTGAGACGTATTTTGAGCAGTGCCCGAGATATACAAACGTAACACTGCTTTCTTTGCTATCAGCCGGCGACACCGTCTTATATGTTGGCAGGAATCTCTCAACTTCAGTTTCGTGCAGCGGGCAGGTGATATTGACCTCCAACCAGACTCTATCATCACTCGGAGCAATTGCAGACTGGTCTGCGCCACAAAACACTCTTGGGGTGAACGGCACCACGAATCCGCTGTATCTGAAAAATCAGACTTTCGAATATACTGCTGCACCGGGCTATGGAACTTCATCATACATATCAATCCTGAATGGCACATTCGTTGTTCTGGGCAACTATCCATCGGCAGGATGGAACGACAGCGCATTTCTTCTCTCATCCGACATATCAAAAGTCATACTGTCAAGGTACTGGGCACCTGTGCTGGCATCAGGCGCTATTCCTGCTTCAGCTCCGTCAAATTCCGGGAATTTCACCATCTTTACGCTAAACAATGTCCTCCCCAACATTCCAAGTTCCGCAGGCATTATAAATGATTCATACTCGCTGGTTCAGGTGCATATGTCAAACGGACACCGCTATTCAAACAAGGAAATACTGCTGAAATATAAATTCCTCCAGAATGGCACTCTAAGCATACCTCCAATCGTTGGACAGTCGCAGCAGGTGCAGATAGAATCCCAGATATCTGATTCCGCAGCCCGCACCATAATAGGCCATATCCAGATCTATAACCAGAACTTCAGCGTTGCGCCGCAAAGCCCGATACCTATAGGGCAAATCGGCGCATCGATAATAATAACTAGCACATCATTTTTACTTCCTAGCGGATATTACATTGCATCTTTAATCGACCAGAACGGAGTGCAATATTCCTCTGCATTGACATACGTCCAGAATTCTACCATTGTGCCTGTAAAAGAGGATTTCAAGAACGCCTCCTTTATTTTTTCGGCAACGAGCAACGCCTCTCAAGTTAACGGAGTGCAATACCAAATCAACATAAACGGTGCATACAGCGAGAATGGGACTGCGAGCGGCGGAGTAATAAATTATTATCTCCCCAAAGGCACAGCCTTAAGCTATGGTTCTGGATCATTCAATGTAAGGATGCTCAATGATTCATATTCTATTCCATATTCTTACACTAATCCTGGTATCATAATACCTCCTCTGTACATAGAGTTTGCCATAGCTGCGATAGTAATTGTGGTGCTTAACAAGGTGCTTGTGCCTTCTTCATCCGATCTTTATTACATAGACGTGCCAGAAATTTCCCATACTAAGATGGAGCATGTAAAAGAATCAGCGGAAACAATAATATCCGTATTTAACAAGGTAAATGACTTTTATAAGTGGAGATATGTGCCCCTTACCGCAGAGGAGATAAAGTCTGGAATCAGCAGCAATGTAAAATACGGAAATTCGCGTGTATTCATAACACTTAGAAATACCCATTCAATACTCAATAAGCTTGTAAAGGACGGTGTTCTTGTTTCAACAGACGAATACTTTGCGCCAAAAAGTTGGATTTCAGATTCGGGGCATAGCATTGATTTTCTTGTCATATACAGGAAGATTAGGGATTTCTGCATAGCAAACGGAATGATGTCAACCGAGATGGACACTGCGACAAAGTGGGATATGGTGGTCACGAGAAAAGGCACGCAGAAATACATAAAGATATATTCTGAAAATTTCAAGATAAGGGATATAGAGATAAACAAGAACATAAGGACGTTTGTGGTTTTCCTGAATGAAGACAACAGGCTTGATTTCATGGACAAGCTGAGGAAGTCTCATGGCAAGAACGCCGAGATACTCAAGCTTGCGATAAAGTATGGTAATGTAAAGCTCACAGATTCTGAGAATCTGGATGTGCTCAGCATCTGACTATTCAATCTTCTTCTTCCGTATTCTGGTCTTCTTGTTTCACGTTCATCTCTGATTTTTCCCCGTTTTCATCGGCTTCATTGTCCGCCTCAAACAGCTTCTTGTATTTTCCTTCTATAAGGGATTTCAACTGCGCTTCTATGCTACCCCTGTCCATTCCTGTTATTTCGCTGAGGTTCATGGAGAGCTGGCCAACATATCTTATTATGGTATTGTATTTGGATGCCTGGGCATGCCTGTTCCTTTCGCCGCTCATGTATCTCTGCAGGTTCCTTGCGCAATCCATCACTGCCAATTTTATCTCTTCGATTATCTCCTGCTCCTGTGAAACTGCCTGCTTGCCTACGCCCGAATACGGTACATATACGCTTGAAACGTTAACAAGCACGCTTATTGGTTCTTCATCAAAGTTTTTTATTCCGTATCTCTTCCACTGAACCTCATTTACAGCTGTTGCAATTGCGCATATTGATCCATCAAAAAGGAGCGGAACTTTGTTTGCAAACCTTATCAGGACTCCTTTCGATCCGCCTTCAACTTCCTTGCCTGCCGAGCCTCCGTACGCTATGCCTGCCTCAACGACGAAAGGTATGCCTCCCCTGAAAACCTTGGGTTTCCTTTCAACGACGCTCATGAATTGCGGATTAAGTATGTTCTTTATAGTCGCCTTTATCTGCGCTTCTCCTATAGTGGAGAGCGAATCGAGGTCTGGCGCTATCCACTTTACCTTCTTGAATGCATTTACAAGCTTCTCTGCGTCATCCCATGTCATCTCCTTCGGCTCCTTGTTGAAGTCTACGCTCTTCTCAATCTCCCTGAGTTCGTCAACCTTGTTCTGGCTAAGCCTTGAGAATGTATCAACAAGAAATGAGGATATCTTCCTGCTCTCGCTAAGATGGGCAAATTCAAGCAGATCATTTGTTCCTATCCCAAGAGGATGCGGTTTACTGGCCTTCGGCCTTTTAGGCATCTCAGTCACTGATCTAATAAAATTGAATTCCTTACCTTCGGGGTCCTTGAGCTTCAGCATTGCATGCGGATTCGACAATGCCGTCCTTCTGACATATTCATAAACTCCATGGTCGCTGTTCTCATACTTCACGTCTCCAAATTCTCCATATATCGAAAGACCTGTAAACGTCTTATCAATCTCCTTCATGTTAATGATTAGAGGTTTGTTTGATTTTATGTCTATTCCGAGATCGCATTCATATGCCGATTTGCCCGTACCCGATTTAATGTGTATCGGTTTTCCGGTAGTTATCTGTGAGAAGAGGGTGCATCCCGAACCCCCTATTCCCTGTTGGCCCCTCTGCTGCATATATCTATGGAATTTTGTGCCAGACAAGACCGTTGCAAGAACCCTCCCAATTATCTTTTGCGGGATCCCCGGTCCGTTGTCCGTCACATGTACAGAATACTTAGTTTCTGAAAGCTCTATTATCCCTACCGATATTTCAGGAAGAATGTTAGCCTCTTCGCATGCGTCTATGGAATTGCTTACGTATTCGTGCACTACCGTTGTAAGTGACCTTACCTTTCCGGAATAACCGAGCATCTGGCTGTTTTTCCTGAAAAACTCCGAGACTGAGTGCGTCTTCAATTCCTTGAATATCGTATCTGCATCTATGATATTAGGCATATACCTCCTCCTTATGTTTTCTTTTTTCCATTTCCATTGCCCTATATGCTGTCTTGTGCCTTCCGCCCTCTATCAGCACGTTTATCGCAGCTTCCGCAGCGCTCAATTCGTCTATCCTTCCTATAGCGCTTACTGTGCTTCCGAATATTGCCATATCCACTCCGCTTACAGATTCAATATAATTCTTTGTCTTTCCATCACTGCCTATTATACGTGCCTTTATCCTTGCTATCTGGTCCTTGTTTCTAAATACGTCCTTGAGGTTTATCTGTTTGAAGAAATAATCATCATTAAGCAACTTAAGGGCCTTGTCTATTCCAAAACCCCTACCGAACGCCTGTATCACATTCTTGGCATTATACTCGTCGTACGGAGCGCCCTCCACCACTACCTCATTGTCTTGCATTTCTATCCTGCAATTCAATCTTTCCGTCAGCTTCCTGAGCATTTTTTTATCAACGAGTTCGGATCTTTTATGGGGTATTAGCAAGTGTTCCATCGCAATCAAAGTATTTTTATTTGTAATCTCGCAATGTCTATAAATATATCGCTGCGCGCATTTTCGATTGCCCTGAATGCTTAGCAGTGTACCAGGTTAAATGCGGTTTGAATGAAGATAATTATAAAGAATAACTACGCTGACATGTCAACTGAGGCATTCAAGCTATTCGCTGAAGCGTTCCGTGACTCCGAGTCACTTGGATTTGCAACCGGAAACACCCCAAAGGCTCTTTACAGAATGATATCCTCGGAATGCAAGGCAGGAAGACTATCATTCAGGGGTAAATGCACTTTCAATCTTGATGAATATTATCCGATAAGCAGCCAAAACAGTGAAAGCTACTGGAGCTACATGAATGAAAATCTCTTCAATAACATAGACATCGATAGGCGAAAAATAAATTTTCCTAGGTCAATGCCAAATGCGGATGAAACGGTGAATCGTTACATTGAAAAATACTCTAGATTCGGCCCGGTCGATTTGCAAATATTGGGAATAGGCCGCAATGGCCATATAGGTTTCAATGAACCTGGCACTACAAAGTATTCTACAATAAGGATAGTGGATCTATCCCCTGATACAATAAAGAGGAACAATGCACCGGTCCATAAGGCAATAACCATGGGCATAAGGGAGATTCTCGAATCCAGGAAGATAATACTGCTTGCTTCAGGCTCTGACAAGAGCTGGGCCGTATCGGATGCGGTTACAGGAAGGATAACTAAGAGTCTGCCGGCGTCGTTCCTGCAGGAGCATGCCGACACTACGTTAATATTAGATAGGGAGGCGGCAAGCCGTCTGCATTATGGGGGAAATATTGAAATGCAGCAACAATATCCCAATGATCATGCTTGAATGCGGAATTCCTCAAAAACACAGAAAGATTTATATATCATTATTATTACATATATGACTTGTTCATGATTCTTGCATGAATCTTTCGAGAAGGTTTCATGAATTGCTCATGAATTGTTTGTGATTGGATGGCGCTTTCAAAAGATCAGATAATGGGGGAGATAACAAAGCTCCGGGCAGAGCTCAAGGAGCTTTCCGAGAAGAAGCCGGAACGCGTGTCCGTTGAAGAAATTACGAATACATCATCCTTGATAAGATACTTTTTGGAGGAGAGGGACAGGACAGGCAGGCTGGAAAAAGCGCTTTCAAATCTTACGGAGCAGGTCAGGAAGCTGGCAGAAGACGAAGTGCAGCAATATGCGGCACAAATGCCAATGGGGCAGTACGAAATTCCAATATCAAGCATTGATGCCAAGGTACTTAACTTCATAAAGACACAGCAAAACGAGATGATATGCGCTGATGATTTAAAGTCATTCATGAAATACAACGGCAGGAATGCTGCGTGCTCCAGGCTTAAGAAGCTGGAGAGTATGGGATTCCTCTCAAAATTCCAGCTAGGTCACAAGGTTTATTACAAATATGATGCTGGCAAGACGACTAACGCGCTAATCATATCACCTCCACAGTAGAGAAAGGCGACCTGCGCTTCCCCAGCGCAGGTCCTTTCCATTTCTCCTCCTTTTTAGCGCACTTCAAACCACTTAAGCATAGCCTAAAGAAAATATCCTTGCAAATAAACATGTGCATGGCATGCGTAATATTTTCATAATGTCTCACCAGAGCGATATAGACGGGGTTGGCAGCGCAGCGCTGATAAGGATGAAATACGAAGTTCCGCTTTCAAACATCTTCTTTACTGATTATTCGAAGGCGGGGCTAGAATATGTGGATAAAAACCTAAGTACAATGTACAAAAACGGAATTACATTATTTATAGCTGACCTTGGCATCAATGATTCGTTAATTCCAAGCTACAAAAAGATAGTAGACCATGTCAAAAAGCACAACGGAAGCGTAGTGTGGTTTGATCATCATCCATGGCCTGAATCGGCAGTAAAGGAAATAGCTTCAAAATGCGATATTGCAATAGTGGGGGAGAACGACAAGTTCTGCGCAACTGAGATAACATATCGAGAGTTGGGCTTCAGGGGCAAATTCACAAAGGATTTTGTAAAGATAGTTCACCATTCCGATTTCAATATTCCTCCAAAAGAAAAGGGCCATAGGGATCTTGTAGGGCTGTATGCGCTAAGCATAACTAATTACAACACCTCCCATTCAAGGGACATGATGACCAAGAAGCTCAGGCACGTAGTAGATGTGATAAGCAAAGGCGAATTTTCAGATCCAACAATAAGGGGAGATGCCACAAGCTTCAAGAAACTTAATGACAGCAGGATAAATCTCATGCTTAAGGACCTGATTACGAGAAAAAACTTTGCATTGGGGTTCTCAAAGCAGATACAGTCAACTGCCGGGTGCGGGGCGATAATGGACAAGAGCGGAAAGGAAATCTCAATATACATAAATATAAGTGACCAAAGGGGACACATACGCAGCAGGACTACAGATATAAGCCTTCTTGCAAGTGCGCTTGGCGGAGGTGGGCATCCCCATGCGTCCGGATTCAACATAGATTCGAATAAATTTGGATACTTAAGGACCAGAAAGCAGAAAGAGGCATTTGCAGATTTTCTAGAGGAAAAGATGGTAGCTGCATACCGGAAAAGATATTAATCCTAACTTTCACCGCGGTTTTTGCGTTTTGACTACAGACTTTGCCATCTGACAGAGCACCGTCACAATAAGTATAAATATCTGAAGATAATCCTATATTTTCAAACTGTTTATAATATGGTGATTAATTGTTTCACGATGCAAAAACAAGAGTTGGAGAGGAGGAGCCTTCTAAGAAACTGCATCTTATCCAAGCATTCAGGGACTCTAGCAGAGAGCGTAGTCAGTATAGGAAAGATAAGAAGGAAGGCCTGCTTCTTGATAAAAACGATTTACTCAGACACGGGGTTAGGAAATTTAAGGCCATGTTTATATACGTAGATATAGATAGCGAAAAAGTGGTAGAGCTTTATAATCTGACTCTTGAGGCTTCAGACAAGTTCAAATCCAAGCTAATTAATGCAAAGGCCGATAAATTATCCGATTCAGAAATTTTAATCATGTCAGCAATGATAACAATAAACTCAAAAGTTGAATATGTAATGTCGAATAGCCCGTTTGCTAGCTATGTTCATGCCACTCCTCTTGATTATTACATTTCAAACGGAGGTAATTGCGTTGCAAAATCACTGATGACGCTTGCAGTGATGCAAAGACTGAGAGAGGACGGCCTGATATCCGGTGAATTCGGATTTAAGGCTAACTTCATGAAAGGCGTACAATACGGCCATATGTATGTTGCATACAGGGGAAATGACACAAAAATGATAATCGATACCACCAATTTGTCTACTACCCAATATGGTACCAAAGAGATTAACAAACTAATGGAGAAATCGTTAAAAGCCTACGGAGAGTGGAATTACTTCGATACCTCAAAATTACGCAAAAAGTTCATCAGAGATTCAATCTGGAATTCTGTTCCTATTGCCTTATTCTTACCCTATGTTATTTCCGGCAAAATTCTATTTGACGTACTTGCAGCCGCACTTTCAATCGGCGAAGCATTCAGCTGGAAAGAATTCAGGCGCAACGTAAATAAACAGAATTTAAGCTGATTAACTCTACGACATCTATTTTCCTAGAACTCCGTATCCTGAAAGCCTCCATCTCTGTGCAAAGTTCCTCAGCACCGATATCTTCGCGTTTTTGTCAATGCATACCGTATGTTTCAGCTCAAGCTGCAGCTTGTCCCTCTTCGCCTTCTTCACGTATCCTACCACTGTACCCGTGCCTATCCCAAGAAGTATTGGCTCGTTTTCCCTGAAAGCCTGTTTTGGTATGTCGCTTCTGTTCAGCGATACATATGATACATCCAGGGATTGCCTAGATTCCGGAAGTTTTCCTGCAAGTCCGACTATCTGTCCGACCAATCCGTCTGCCTTTGCGAAAGACGGGTCGATTTCGGTGCCTATTGCAACAAGGCCTCCTGCAATCGCTTCGTCAAGCGTCTCCGATCCTGCAGAAAGGCTTTCAATCTTCGTGAATATAGGTTCATATACCTCTTTTCGTGTTTTGTCTTTTGCAACGTTTATGCCGGGCCTGATTTCTATCTCATCGCCAACCTTGAATTTGCCTCTTATTATGGATCCCCCTACGACTCCTCCGTGCAAATCCTTTATTTTTGTTCCTGGCCTGTTTACGTCGAATGATCTTGCTACGTACATTATCGGATCGGATTTCATGTCCCTTTCCGGGATTTTAAGCCTTACTATCTCCTCAAGCACGGCATCCACGTTCACATTCCTGTTGGCCATCACGGGCACGATTGGCGCATTCTCTATCTTGCTTCCTTTCAGGAACTGTTTTATCTGGTTGTAATGCGCTTTTGCCTTTTCAATTCCTACGATGTCTATTTTGGTCTGCACTACAACGACTCTGTCTATGTTCAGAGCATTGATTATCATCAAATGCTCTTTGGTCTGCGGCATGGGGCATGGCTCCGTGGATGATATCACAAACAGCGCAGCGTCTATTATGCTAGATCCTGCTATTGCAGTAGCCATGAGCGTTTCGTGGCCTGGAGAATCGAGAAGCGATATCTTCCTTACTGGCGTAGCAGCTTTCCCGTCCGCGCATGTAGACGTTGTTGTGTAAAAAACGCTTCCATCCGCTTCGCATTTGCTTATTGTCGCTTCAGCGTATCCGAGCTTTATTGTCATGCTCCTTTTAACGCTTTCGCTGTGGGTGTCGGTCCATGTATGTGTTATTGCAGCAGTAAGGGTGGTCTTTCCGTGGTCTACATGTCCCAAAGTGCCTATATTGAATTCGCTCTGCTTAAGCATAAAATACCTCAAAGATTTATGTTTACTCCTTCTTCTCCTTAGGCCTGAATATCTCTTCTGCAGGCTTGCTTCCATATTCCGTTATCACTGTGTTGATTTGTACAGTGTCGGCGCTTATGGTGCTTCCCCGCACCAGCCTCCTTGTCCTGTATCCTTTTTTAGGATGCCTTATTCCGGGGCCGCTGCCTATAAGGGGCCTCGCCTTCCTCGTCCCCTCTATTTCCGGCCTTGACGGCGCTCCTGCCGCATCGCTCAGTCCTGTTATCTGCAGTTTATATCCATCAAGCCCTCCTAAAGATCCGTCTATTACGTCTCCCATGGCCTTGCCTATGACTGTCGTTTCCCTGTCTTTTGGTACGTCTACTTCCGATGTCTTTCCACTTTTTCTGTCTGAATATACCAGTTTCATAAAATCATCTAGCGTAAAAATTTATCTGTACATCGACTGCGGCTCGTCCTTGAATCTTTTTATCCTTTCGGCCACTTCTTTAGGTATTGCCGGCCTTATCTCGTTTAATGCATGTTCAAAGTCCGATACATTAATTATATCCCTGTTGTGCCTTATCGCGTTCATTCCTGCTTCCCTGCATAGGTTTTCTATCTCGGCTCCTGTATAATTCTCAGCCTGTGTGGCTATGCTCTCAAGGTCAACGCTCTTGTCAAGTGGCATACGCTTTGTGTGTATTTTAAGTATATTAAGCCTCGCATCCTGGTCTGGCATCGGTATTTCCAGTATCTTGTCAAACCTTCCAGGTCTCAACAGTGCCGGATCTATATCCTCCGGCCTGTTTGTCGCAGCGAGCACCACCACGTTTTTGAGGTCCTGAAGTCCGTCCATCTCCGTAAGAAGCGTGTCCACGACTCTTTCCGAAACGTGGGAGTCTCCTGCTCCGTCCCCTCCCCTTATTCTAGATATTGAATCTATTTCATCTATGAATATTATGCATGGGGCTGCAAGCCTAGCCTTCCTGAATATTTCCCTCACTGTTTTTTCGCTCTCACCTACATACTTCGACAGCACTTCAGGTCCCTTTATCGATATGAAATTAGATTCCCTTTCGGTCGCCACCGCTTTTGCAAGCAGTGTCTTTCCGGTTCCAGGCGGACCAACCAAAAGCACACCCTTTACCGGCCGTATTCCCATCTTTTCGAATGATTCAGGATGCTTCAGAGGAAATTCTATGGTCTCCTTCAATTCGTTCTTTGTAGTTTCAAGCGCGCCTATGTCGCTCCAGTGCACATTCGGCCTCTCTACGAACACCTCCCTTAGTGCGCTCGGTTGTATGTTTCTCATTGCATCTATGAAATTCTCCCTTGAAACCTTCAGATTAAGCAGTATATCGCTCGGTATTGACTGTTTGTCAGCTATTTTAGGCAGGATGCTCCTCAGCGTGGACATTGCGGCTTCCCTTACAAGCGCATTCAGGTCTGCGCCCGTGTATCCGTGAGTTATGTCTGCAAGTTCGTCCACCTTTACATCTTCTGTCAACGGCATGTTTCTTGTGTGGATCTGTAGTATCATCTTTCTGGCGCCCCTGCTCGGCACCCCTATCTCAATCTCCCTGTCGAATCTTCCAGGCCTCCTGAGTGCCGGATCTATTGCATCCGGCCTGTTTGTCGCGGCAAGTACTATGACCTGGCCCCGCGTCCCCATGCCGTCCATCAGGGTGAGCAGCTGCGATACCATTCTTCTCTCGACTTCATTTGTGGATTCCTCCCTCTTTGGCGCTATGGCATCAATCTCATCCATGAATATTATCGACGGCGATTTTTCATTCGCAGTCTTGAATATCTCCCTGAGCTTCTCTTCGCTTTCCCCTACAAATTTGCTGACGAGCTCCGGTCCAGATATCGATATGAAGTTAGCATCGCTTTCATTTGCCACCGCTTTTGCAAGCAGTGTCTTTCCGGTTCCAGGCGGTCCGAAGAGCAGCACTCCTTTCGGGGGCTCTATCCCAAGCCTTTCAAATAATTCAGGATACCTTATCGGAAGCTCCACCATCTCCCTTATCTTCTGTTTTGCATCCTCAAGTCCACCTATATCTTCATAATGGACATCTCCTATCTTTACTGCCGATTCGGGCACTGGCTCTGTCCTAACAACGAAGTTTGTGGTGTTTGCAACCTTTGCTATTCCGTGAGGCAGCACCTGTATCACTACGAAATTAAATACTATCCCGAACATCGGTATTGGAACCGAGTCACCTTTTGAGAGGGGCCGGCCTTCAAGCCTCCTTTTTGCATATTCCGAGAAATCCGGTGAGAGCGGCGGCTTCTGTCCTGGCGGAGGCGCTATGACTACCCTTTCAGCATCTTTCACTACCGCCTTTGATACGAAAATTTTGTCCCCAATTCCCACTCCAAGGTTCTGCCTAAGGTAGCCGTCTATGCGTATGAATCCAAGGCCTTCATCGCTAGGATGTGCCTGCCATGCTATTGCAGCTGAGGTTTTTGTCTTTCCCTTCATTTCAAGTATGTCTCCTATTTCTATCTCCAATGCGCTTCTTGATTTTGAGTCTATTCTTGCAATGCTCCTGCCAGAGTCAGTGACTAATGCGTCTGCAACTGTGAGTTCTATAGAATTTGGCATCAAAAAACACTTATATATAAATAAAAACGACAAAGGATATAAATGTTATTCGCAGTAGCAGCATGCACGATTCGCCGCCCTTGCACTGTCATAAATCATTTTAAATATCTTTCTGCATACTTAATACCGTCAATTTTAAGCTATTCAGGTGTATTCATGGGGAAATTTCCGCAGGCAGACGAAGTTCTTGTAAGTATGGTAATATGCAGGAAATGCAAGGCCAGGAACAAGGCAGGAATAGAGAAATGCAGGAAGTGCGGATCCCCGTACCTAAGGCCCAAGCGTAAGGATAAAAGAGTAAAGAAATAATGTCATATCTGATGTTCAAAGTGATTAAATGGTAGATTTGAACCCTATGGAAAGCATTGTTGTGCAGGCCATGAAGGAGCTTGGCGCAACAAGCGATGACAAGAAGAAGACGGCAGATGACATAGCAAAGAAGTGCAACAGGCCAAAAAGCATGATAAGCAACATTCTCGTGGAACTTGACAGGAAAGGAGTAATAAAGAGAGTGGTAAGGGAAAAAGCTTCAGGATATTACGTAAAGTCTTAATTCTAAATGCGGCAGATCTAAAATGTCTGAAGAAGATTCCATAGATTTCTTTGCAAAATACAAGGACTGGTCAGTTGCAAGGAGCATAAAATGCACCAGCTCTGCTTCAGCGAAGGACGTATCCGCTTATCTTGCGTCCCTGCGCGAGGAAGTTGCCGAAAAGGCATTTTCAGTTCTTGGCATAGACTCAAAATCTCTGTATTCATATTCAGAAAATATGACGAAGTCCCTGAAAGCCGGCGATTATTCCTCACTTGTTAACATATACAAGTCCCTTGGATCCGCAGAGCATGAAACGGAAATAAACAAATCTGCTGCCGGGCGCGAGGAGCTCAAGCCTTTTGCAAAGGCATATTTGTTTAGGTCTGCTGTGCGAAGGCTAGGGCTTCTATGGTATATAACAGGCGATTATGAAGCTTTCAAGGGAGCCAAGGCGGCGCAGAAACAGAGTGCAGCTGCGCCATTCACTTCAGAAGGTATATCATTCATGGCAAAGTACAAGGAATGGGTATCAATAAAGAAGCTTTCAATTCATGAAAATACTAAGCCCGAAGAGGTATCGGCTCATCTATCATCGATACGCATGGCTGTGGACAGGAAGACAGCCCAGATATTGGGCGTGAATACGGAAAGCCTGGATGCATATGCATACAATGTCACGGAAAACATGCGTAAGAGCGCAGCTAATCTGGAAAAGATCACAAATACGCTATGCTCCTCCGAAGCCAAAAAGGAAATAGACTCTGCATCCGGAGGTGACGCTTCATTAAGGAATGCCGCAATAATATACCTTTTCAGCAAGATGCTGCAGAACATAAAGGTTGACCTTGAGGTAAGCCCCGATACCCTGATGGACATGTTCCCTGGGCTGAAGATTCCAAAGCCAAAAGGCAGGATGCCTGGACAAAAGAAGATGCTGAAAAAGAAGCAGTAGCCAACATTTTATAAAGTTGCAAATCTTATACTTACAGTGCGGGGAGTTAGGCTAGCTTGGTAGGCTTTGAGCTTTGGGAGTTCAAGACCCGTGTTCAAATCACGGACTCCCCGTTTCTCCTTCGCCATGAAAAATTTTCAAAGACAATACAAAAAGCTTAATACATATTTAGATATAGAAACTCTGTAGCAAAGAACACAGATAACTTCGTATAAGATATGATAAAATGGGTTTCTTTAATAAATAGGAAAGATTGCAGAAAAAATGGATAAGGTAAACAGCGAACTGGACCGCTGTCAGGACAGGCTTAAAGACATAAAAGAGGGAAAGAGCTTCGGCAGCCTCATATTAATAAAAAATGCGCTGGGCCCCATATGGATCGGGCCTGAGAATGTTTTGCTGGAAAAACACATTAAAAATTAGATGCGCAGAAAGCAAAGCTTGAACTGAAGCTTGGAATAAGAAAAGAATAAAACAGTCCCTTAATAGTTAAAGCAAGGCGGTCTTTGACAAGTGTCTCCTAAACGGTTTTTGACCGGATTTAAATATGACATGCTATATGGACAGTCGCTCATCTGATTGTTGGAACTCGAGACAGCGGCTCAATCCAAGCCATAAGGCCAGAGCAGAATTGCAACGCCTTTGTTTATGAAGAATAAGTGCGGTTTCTAGACCAAAATCTGCCTTGGAATAAACTGCAATACACTATCCATTCGTTTATTTTTTTTCTGTTGTCAGCGCCTTAGCGACAGCGCAAGCTGCGATGAAAGTTCATTTACAATGCGCTTTTCAAGCTCTGATATACTGTAATTAGGGTTAATTTTTATTATAACAGATGCATGTTTGCTGTCTATTTCTTTATATCGACCGTATACCTCTAATGCATAAGACAATGCATCATCTCCCCGTACATTCGAGCTGCTGTCTCTCCGTTCATTTCTAAGCCTAAGCCTGTCAGACAGGAATGAGGCAGGGTCATCTATCAGATTTAGGTTAGGCACCACTGCCATGAGTTTTGCAGAAGCATTTTCTGCTGCAGTGCTTGCCATATCATGATATTCCTCTTTGGAGTGCGTTGCAACCACTGCTACTGCGCTTTGTTTATTCAATTCTATCTCAGCTCTTCTATACATCTCTTTATAGCACTTCAACATGACCTCCCTTTCCCTCTCATTGGGAAGTATCACTCCTACCTCCTCCCTGGGACATATTTCAGCCCTGATATCATCGATATCTATAACCGCTATTCCAAGCGTATTGCAAACATTTTTTGCAAGAATAGTCTTTCCAGTTAGGCAAGGTCCAGCAAAAACTACCAATGTCTTACTTTTGTTGGCACCGGCGTCAGGATTGCTATGTATCTTCATAAACTATGTGTTATATTTCTTCATATAAAAATATTTACATTGCCTGCATTATTTGACGAATATGGGCTGCATAACGCCAAATAAGCCATTCAAAGCCTATTTACGTAATCCTCATATCCAAATCTCCTGACAACCTTTACCCTTCCGCTTTCCTTGCTGTATAATGCTATTGAGGGGTGCTTTACCCCATTGAACATTGTCGTCTTTACCATAGAGTAATGCGCCATGTCAAGGAACACAAGCCTGTCTCCTATTTTCAGTTCATTCGGAAAGGAATAATCTCCTATAACATCTCCGGCAAGGCATGTGAGCCCTCCAAGCCTGTACGTATAATCCTGCTCTCCAGGCTTTCCTGCGCCTATTATGTTCGGCCTGTAAGGCTGTGCAAGTACATCCGGCATATGCGCCTCTGCCGAAGTGTCCAGTATTGCTATGTTCTTCTTGTTTTTCTTAATGTCGAGGACAGTGGATACAAGCACTCCCGCATTCAATGCAACTGCCTCTCCAGGTTCAAGATGCACCTGCACTTCATACTTCCTCTTGAAATCATTGACTGTCCGTATAAGCAATTCTATGTTATAATCCTGCCTGGTTATATGGTGGCCTCCGCCGAAATTTACCCATTTCATGCCTTTTATGTACTTACCGTATCTTTTTTCAAACTCCTTTAGTACTACTACAAGCGATTCCGCATTCTGTTCGCACAGTGCGTGGAAATGGAGTCCATCTACAAGTTCAAGGTCCTCTTCAACTATATCCTCAGGCAGAACTCCAAGCCTAGATCCAGGCAATGTGGTGTTATATAGCTTTGTTTTCACTTCAGAATGGCCAGGATTCACCCTAAGTCCTATCTCCAGTTTCTTGTCTTTATCTAATGCGAAGCGTCCATATCTCTTTAACTGACCTGAAGAATTGAATATTACAGCATTTGAATACTTGATTACCCTTTTTATGTCCTCGTCAGAATAAGCCACAGCAAATGTGTGCACCTCCTTTCCAAACTTCTCATAACCTAGCCGTGCTTCTATAGGTCCGCTTGCACACACTCCATCGAGATATTGCCTTATTATAGGGAAGGTGCTGTGCATTGCAAATGCCTTAAGCGCAAGGAGTATCTTTGCGCCTGTTTTTTCTTTCACATATGACAGTGTCTTAAGATTTCTCTTTATGGCATCCTCGCTTATCAAAAAGCATGGACTATCAACGCAATCAGTTATATTTTTTGGAAAATCCTCTAATGCATCATTGTAAAAGTGCTTATTCATGCGAAATCCTCCTAATCTGGAAGTTTACCCTTGAAATTTACTTGGTGCCACTTCAATCCATACTTATTAAGCGCCTCCATAAACGGGTCAGGATCAAGCTCTTCGGTATTGAATACCCCCTTTTCATTCCATATACCTTTCAGCATCATCATTGCCCCTATCATTGCCGGCACACCTGTGGTGTAAGATACCGCCTGTGCTCCCAATTCCTTATAAGCTTCGGCGTGATCGCATACATTGTATATGTACACTGATCTACTTTTTCCGTCCTTTATGCCTGAGATTACATTGCCTATTACCGTCTTCCCGGTATAATTAGATCCTAATTTTGCAGGATCAGGTAGCAGCGCCTTCAATAATTTTATCGGAATTATTTTTTGACCTTCACAGTCAACCTTATCTATCCTGGTCATGCCAACGTTTTGAAGAACTCTGAGATGGGTAAGATAATTTTCTGAAAACGTCATCCAGAACCTTATCCTCTTAAGCCCTTTTATGTTTTTAACCAAAGATTCAAGCTCCTCATGATACAAAAGATAGCTATCCTTTTCATTTACCACTGGATATCTAAATTTGAATTTTACGCTTTTTGGATCCAGTATTGGCGGAGTCAGTATCCATTTCCCGTTTTTCCAGTGCTTTACCGTCTGCGTAACCTCCCTGATATTTATCTCAGGATTGAAGTTTGTCGCAAATGGATGGCCATGACTTCCCGCATTGCAATCAAGTATGTCTATGTAATGTATCTGGTCAAACAGGTGCTTTTGCGCGTACGCGCAGAATATATTAGACACTCCCGGATCAAATCCGCATCCAAGTACTGCCATAAGCCCCTTTTTCCTGAATTTCTCTTTATACGCCCATTGCCAACTGTATTCAAAATGGGCCACGTCTGGTGGCTCGTAATTCGCAGTGTCTAAATAGTTTACCTCTGCTTTAAGGCAGGCATCCATTATGCTAAGATCCTGATATGGCAGTGCCACATTTATTACAAGATCCGGAGCAACTTTTTTAATTAGGGAAACTAGCGCTTCAGTTTCGTCGGCATCGACTTGTGCCGTATCTACATTGCGCCCTGTTCTCTTTTTAATCTCCCTTCTTATATCCTCGCATTTCGAAATGTTTCTGCTGGCCACCACTATCTTTTCAAATACATCTGGTATATCTGCGCATTTCTGTGCAACTACTCTTCCAACTCCTCCTGCGCCAACAATAAGTACTCTGCCCATTTTTATTCCCCTATCTAATTTATATATCGTACAATTATTAAATATTTTTGAAAAAGCTGTGAAAGACAATGCATATCACTTAATGGAGCCTAAATACGACGTTTTTATCCATGCGCAAAAGCAGTTCTGTAAAAAAATATAAAGAAAGTATTTTTATTCTTGATTATACAATTTAAAATGGAGGTCAAAGGTATAATGATAGTAATGAAGTTTGGGGGCACTTCAGTAGGCGACTTCGAAAGAATAAAGAATGTCGCGAGTATAATAAAGTCTAATCTTAATGAGAATCCCGTAATCGTGGTATCCGCTCTCGGCGGAGTCACCGATAATCTAATTTCTATTGCAAACCTTTCCCTCACGGAAGACGAGGTAAGGGCCATATTCAACAAGATAATAGAAAAGCACCACACCACAATAGAAAAATTGAATATCGATGAGAAAATAATTCAAGAAGACATAAATCGGCTAAATGAATTGGTAAATAAGATAATAACCGTAAAAAAGACAACATCTCAGGATATGGACCTGCTAATGTCATTCGGGGAGCGCATGTCGT
This sequence comes from Microcaldota archaeon, assembly GCA_021803425.1. Classification (GTDB taxonomy): domain Archaea; phylum Micrarchaeota; class Micrarchaeia; order Micrarchaeales; family CABMGC01; genus JAJZNA01. The sequence continues at coordinate 44,569 of JAJZLN010000014.1, forward strand.
CAAAAATACTTGCATCGTATTTATCCGCTATCGGCATAAAAGCTCTTCCTTATAATGCCTATGACATAGGGATGATTACCAATTCAAATTTTGGCAATGCGGACATACTTCCGTACACCTACCAAAAGCTAAAGAAGAACCTTTCTAGCGTAATAAATAAGGGGGTTGTACCGGTAATAACCGGTTTCATCGGCAAGAGCAAGGATGGAAGCATAACAACACTGGGAAGGGGAGGCAGCGACTACACGGCTTCTATAATCGGCGCTGCAATGGGCGCGTCTGAGATACAGATATGGACTGATGTGGACGGTATACTTACTGCAGACCCAAAAATAGTTAAGACAGCAAAAAGCATAGATGTGGTTTCCTATGAAGAGGCATCAGAGCTTGCACTGTCAGGAGCAAAGGTCCTTCATCCAAAGACAATACTGCCTGCCATAGAGAAGAACATACCTGTAAGAATACTAAACACATTCAATCCAAGCCATAAGGGCACGCTTGTTTTAAACCGAACTGCCGAAAAATCAAGGGTTGTGTCAATAACGTACAAAAAACACATAGTCGTGATTTCCCTATCAAACCGTTCAATGCTTAAAAATGAGTTATTGAAGGCTGCATCTGGAGTGCTCAGTTCCAACGGCATATTCGAGTATTCAATATCTGCTTCAGAATCCTCGGTATCCATCACCATAGATGAAAAGGAGCATACGCCTGCACTAATATCCGACCTTAAAAAGATAGGAAATGTCGAATCCAGCATCAACGGGGTAAAAGTGTCCATAGTTGGCAACGACATCTCTTTCATACCAAAGATTTCAGATTTGATATCATCTTCACTTAAGGGAATAAAGATCGAAATAATGCCTTCCAGTGAGTCAAATATAAACCACAGCATCGTGGTGACCGAAAGGCAGGCAAACAGTGCAGTAAAGAGGCTTCATACTGCCTTCTTCAGCTGATTTAATGTCTAAAATATCCGTAGGTATACTCGGCGCAACTGGCATGGTCGGACAGACAATCGTCAGCTTGCTTGGCAAGCATCCGTGGTTTGAGGTAACTGAGCTTGCAGCCTCCGATAAATCCGCAGGTAGCACATATGAGGAGGCCGTCGGAACAAGATGGAATGTAAGCCACTCCATGCCTGATTATGCACGGGACATGGTTGTAAAAGAGTGCAAACCGGATCTTGACTGCGATTTAGTACTATCTGCTTTAGATTCAAGCGTTGCATCAGAAATAGAAGAAAGTTTTGCAGGTGCAGGGTATGCTGTTTCAAGCAATGCTAAAAACCATAGAATGGACAATGATGTGCCGCTTCTCATACCTGAGATAAATGCTGATCATGTGGATTTAATAAAAACGCAGCAGAAGAGAAGAGGTTGGAAGGGGTTCATTGTAACTGATCCAAACTGCTCAACTATACACATGTGTCTTGCATTGAAACCATTATTTGATTCATTCGGCCTTGAAAAGGTGATGGTAACTACTATGCAGGCGCTTAGCGGTGCCGGATATCCTGGGGTGTCGTCAATGGATATAATTGATAATCTCATACCTTTCATACGCGATGAGGAAGACAAGGTGGAGATAGAGCCATCAAAGATATTCGGCACGTTGTCAAAGAGTAACATAAAGTTTGCAGACCTCCCAATCAGTGCGCAGTGCAATAGGGTTGCAGTCAGGCATGGTCATACCGAATGCGTGAGCGTTAAGCTGTCTAAAAAAGTCGATAAAAAAGACATAATATCTGCATTTGAAAATTTCAAGCCAAACAAATCGCTTAAATTACCTTCATCTCCAGAGCATCCTGTAGTCTATCTTGATTCCGATAACAGGCCGCAGCCAAAGCTCGATGTGGGGCTTGAGAATGGCATGGCATCAATTGTAGGAAGGCTAAGGCCGTGCAACATACTCGATTATAAGTTTGTAGTCCTTGGCCACAATCTTATAAGGGGCGCAGCAGGGGCCGCAATATTAAACGCCGAACTTCTTAAGTCAAGAGGATTTATAGGCTAAAAACAGGATGCAAATCAAGCTTTGCCTTTGGCATAGAAAAGCATATATAGCAGATGCATTATCATATGCTATGGGCTCTCAAATTCTAGGCACATACTTTTCTTCTGTACCAATATCCACTTATAGTCCTAGGTAGATATGGTGTCATGCAATAAACTA
>JAJZLN010000019.1 GCA_021803425.1 Microcaldota archaeon
ATATTTTGTGGGGCTGATATCAAGCATTTCTTCGTATATGGCGATACCTGCATTGTGGCTGGCGCTGTTCATATCCCCGATAGCTGCGGACATAGACGAAAACATAAGCGGATACAGGATTGCAGTAAGGAATCGTGGCGGAGGCTCAACCGCGGTTGTAGGTCTGCTCGGAAGCAAGCTCCAGAACAACACCATGCTTCTGGGGATAATAGGCATTCTTGCATCTTCTTCTGTAAGTGTGTATTATGCAAGAACTGCAATACTTGCCGTCATTGCGGTAAATGTTGCAGCGATCGCGCTGATAAGGAGAGGTAAGATTGGAAGGAGGGTCAGCATCCTGCTCATTGCAGCCTATTTCGCGATGATGATTGCGACCTTTTTTCTAGGCTAGACATTGCTCAGCCTTGCCTTTATCTCTTCTGTATTCAGCTTTGTTGAAAGGAGAGGTATCTTCTCTATCTGCGCTATCTTTACCGCAAGCTTATCCATATTGTCCACGTTTTGTATAACAACAATCCTGGGCTTTATTGGGGCAACCCTTATCACAACCATCGGCGACCTGCCTGTGCTTACCTGGTCGAATATGAACGCCCTTTCATTGGTCGTGCCGAAAAGCTTCGGATATTCGCTCGGGGATATCTCAAGTATGACCCTAATGCTGTCTATTAGGGTATAGCCGAATATTTTTATAGTGTCAAGGACATTTGGATTCGATATTATCTTTGCGTCTATTATCCTTGCAAAATCCGTGCCGCTTATCGGAGCTGAGAAATCGCGTATCATGTAGAACGGATCCTTCTCCTGCGGGAGATTGTATTTCTCCAGGTTCCTTATTACCTCGCCGCCGTGCTGGACATCTATGGTAAACAGCGCGTTTATGAATCTCTTTATTATCCCCACCCCGGGGCTTGCACGCCTGTTTCCTTCGTAATCGCTTATTGTTGACGTAGATATCTTGAGGTATTTTGAAAGGTCTATCTGGGATATGCCGAAAAGCTCTCTCCACTTCTTCATCGTACTTCCTGGGCTGTCAGAAAGTGCAATTTCTCCGGCTATTCTTTCCTGAAGCGTATCCATGCTTATGCCTTGCTATACATTGGTTTATGCAGCCTACTTCTTATTTGTTTTCCTTTTACGCCTTTTCCTTGTTTTCCTTTCCTCCATGTCGTATAAGGAAGATATTTCATTTTCAGACGAAGCATTTGGGTTCCCCTTATTGAGAAATATGGAATATATGATTATCAATATCCCAGATACAAACATCAGGGCTGCGATTATACCAAAAATAGATGATGAAAATATCATACTGCTCGCACTTGATTGGGGCCGAAGTATTGCAGAGTAATACACCATAACATTTGCATTTCCGGGATTATGAAAAACCTGGTAGTATGCCCCTGATGGAAATGATGTTGAATTATCGCGCACATATGCAGAGGAAGAAGTATTGCCTGAATACGGAAACATCCCTGCAGAAGCATTGATTAGCGATTCTACCACCCCCCCGTTTGATTCGGCATATGCGACTCGCGACTGGCTTAACGCGTTGTTGTATAAATAGATGAAGCCCAGCGAATTCACGATCAGATAATCTATCTTCGAATTATTAGTATAATATATTGTGCCAACGATTGTGCCGTTAGACACGTTGAATTGCGCATATGCCGTACCTCCAGGCTTCAAAGACAGCGCGAATATGTTGCTTCCGGAAAATCCGGACTGGAATTGCAGCGAGCTTGCATATATCACGACTATTGAGGATACAATGAGCAGCAGGCCTATAATCTTGGGTTTCTCCATATATGATATGATGAAAGGCAAAGCAAATAAATTTATATACGCTGAATGAATTAATGTATGGGTTCGTGGGATGGCTGGAGAAATTGTAAAGACCGGAATAAAAGGGCTTGACGCAATGCTTTACGGAGGCATTCCGAAAGACAGCCAACTCATAATAACTGGCGGACCTGGAGCCGGAAAAACACTCCTCGCGTTCGAGTACATATACAAAAATGCGCTTGAGGGAAACACGGGCATATTCTTCGCGCTTGAAGAAAACCCTGAAGATGTGCTCAGGAATGCGAAAAGCGCATTTCCGGATTTCGGCAGGCTGGATGAGCTAATAGCCAAAAAACGCATAATAATAGCCGGCGGTGAAATAACAAATTATGTCGATATGAAACAGGATAGCTACGAATTGGGAGGTATAGTCGCTAAGATAGAGAACGAGATAACGAAAAGCGGAGCCACACGGGCGGTTGTTGATTCATCTTCTGCGCTTGAACTGCTCATAAAAGGCGATACGGCGTATAGAAGATCGATGTGGTCTCTTGCCGCTAACTTCAGGAGGCTTGGGGTCACTTCGATCCTTACGTCCGAATCGGATAACCCGGACAGATCAAAATTCATCTTTAAACCCGAACATTTCATATTCGACGGCATAATTGTGATGTACCAAAGCAGGGATGATACCAGGAGGCTGCGCGAGATTGAAGTCATAAAGATAAGGGGACATAATCACAGCTTTGTAACTGCACCTTATGAGATAACTGGAAACGGATTCGAAGTATTATCCCCTGAAGCGATGTCTGATTGACTGAATACTGAAAGGATATTTAACAAGAGAAAGGTATTTCTATGGTAGCGGAACCGAAGCACAGTGACAATCCAAGCCACACCAATATGAAGCTTTATGCGGTTATTGCAGCCGTATTGGTGGTAATCGCCTTGCTTAGCATGCTGCTAGTTCCGCGTGGAAAGGGGATTCAGTACTGCAACTCAGTAATCTCACAGCAAGGAAGATACGGTTGCATATCGAATCTTGCTGCAGATACGCATAACGCTTCTCTCTGCGGCTTTCTTAATGGAAGTGCAATGGATCAATGCTACGTCTCCATAGCAGTAAATTCCACTGATCCCGGAATTTGCAATGAAATAGTTTCCAGTAATGTGTCTTCTGAATGCTTCTATTTCTTCGCAAACTACACAAGAAACCTCACAATGTGCGGAGATATAAAAAATACTGCATTAAGAAACAGCTGCGCATATGGAATTACATTGAAAAAAGGAAACCTTTCAGGATGTGGCGCGATAGATAATATCACGGAAAGCGCAGAATGCTATAACACAATTTATCTGGACAAGGCGTTAGAGACCAAAAACATATCATTCTGCTCTGAGATTGGAGCAGAAAACAGTTCAGCCCAATTGCTGAATGTGCTCCAATATTCAAACATAAGCAGGTACGGCAACCTTAGCGATGAGATAGGCCAACTCATGCAGTATGCGGCCTACTCCAATGCAACGTTTGGCACCGGCGATTTTTGCTATACGTCAATTGCATATGAAACCTCCAACTCGGCATATTGTGGCTATCTGAAAGCACAAAACGTAAGCAATGCATGCACTACTTTTATAAAATACAAAAACTATGCAACCGGGAACTTTTACACAGGAAACAATGACACATTGAATTATACAAAATTAATGAATTCATGCCAGGGACAGGTCAACTACCAGTCATGCGTCGATACATACAGGTATCTGGACGCAATAACATATAAGAATGCAAGCATGTGCGGTACTATAATTACGCCATCCATTTCCTACAACTGCTATTTTGGCATTGCCCAGGAATACAACAGCGCAAAATACTGCAGTTTTATAACAAATTCTACGCTTAATAGCGACTGCGTTATGTCTATAGAAGGACTGTTCACTAATAGCACTTGAGTTGGGATTTTGATTGGAATTGTAACCTGTATAAAGCACGAGGCCGACAATAATGATTCTTATTTCGTGATTGGAGAACATGGAAAACCGTACCAGCTTAAGAGCAATGTCATTGCCGATTGCGGCGATGCGGTAGAATATGAGAAATCTATAACAAAGGTGATTGCAGATAAAAAATCGCACTGCGCTGAAAATGCGGATGCTTTTGCTTCTTCGACAATAGCCTCATTCATAGAAAAGGATGCTTATAGGACCGGCAATAAAGAGATAGACAATATAACTGAAAAAATGTGGAATGGACTTTCTGCTGCCGCACGGCTTCTCCTAAGGAAATTGTTGTATTCTGCTCCGATAATAATACGGTTCCACAACGATGCAGACGGGTCGGGAGGGGGATGTTCACTGTATCTAAGCGTGAGCGATTTCTGCTCGAAGACAAAAAGCCAGCCCAATACGGTGTGGCTTATGCACAAGAAGATAGCCTACGGCATATATGATGCGGAAAGTGATATTGCCATAGCAAACAATTACAGGTCTGCCGAAAAGCCGCTTCTGGTGATCATAGATTTCGGAACGACTACGGATAGCAATATGGGAATCGAGAAGGTCAAGGATAAATTCGATGTGATATGGCTTGACCACCACCCGATACAAGAAGGATTTGGAGGCTTGAATGTTGGATATTATATTAATCCTTGGAATTTTGGAGGAGATTCGAATTACACCGCAGGGCTTCTATCGTCAATCATGTGCAGGACATTCTCTTCGTTAAATACAAACGAGTATGCGCAGGCATCACTGATAGGTGACTACAGCAATTATGCAAATTTGTCAAATCAGGAGATTTCTACCATATTGGATTTCATAACAAGCGATGCAAGCTCCATTTATGGAAATATGAAGATGAACATTACGCCGCAGGAGATGGTAGCCGTAATAGAGGACAGAAAAAGGAGACGGGAGGTGCTGAACTATGCGCAGTCGCGCATGGAAGAGGCGATAGACAACGGGAAAAAATATGTTAAGAGGTATTCTTCTGAAAGCGTCGGCCTGTATGTGCTGAATTTTGAAAAGATAAGGTCGGAGGAAACGAAATATCCCCTTCCGGGAAGATTTGCATCGAAGCTTCTTGATGCAATTTACGGATCGGGAGACAAAAATGCAGTACTGATAGTACACGCGGGGCCATACCTATCCATGAGGATGTCCAAGGAGGCAGGTGCAAAAAAAGATCTGCTTCGCATAATAGATGAAATTAAGAGAGAATTTGCAAAGTCGGTAGATGCAGGAGGCGGCCATGCACTTGCGGCAGGAATGAAGATTGCAGACCAGTCAGAAAAACACGAAATAATGAAATCGCTGATAAAAAAATTTGGATAGTTTCGGATTGAGTTCGCATTTTTTAGGCAACATATATAATTTTTGCGAATACAGTATAATCAATGTGCATTCAAAAAGTGAAAACCGAAAGGCTGCTTGACGAGATAGAAAAATTGATAAGATTTAGAACGCTTTCAGGACTAAAAACAGCTTCTGGCAACTGGAGAACTGAGATCCAAAACGACTCATATAGAATAAGAAAAACACTTAAACTTGTTAACTCCATATTAAAACACATTGAAAAAGAATTGCAGATCGGAAAGCACAGGGGAAGGCCGCCCAAATTGACCGGAAGTCAGAAGGTAAAGATATTGATAGTGAAGCAGCTTATTGGAGAGAGCAACAGAAAATTTTCCCATATGCTTGTTTTATTTTATGCTGTGTCCGGAATACAATTGAGCTACAAAAGCATAGAGAGGCTTTACTCGGACATAAATGTATACGAATCGTTGCAGAAGATCAAGGACATGCTTTTGAATAATGCAGTATTTTGATTGGATTCGGAGTAATGCAATGCGATTTTTATCGTGCATTGCGGAAAATATGCCCAGCTTAGAATTTTACGTCTGAAATTTGGGCTAAAAAAATATTTTTGTCCCAGAAAATAAATCTATTTATTAATTGAATGAGGTAGGAAAGCGTGATTGAATGAAGAAATTTGAATGTAAGAGCCTGGGGATGGAATGCCCTTTCAGCGCAAGTTCGGAAAACATGGATGAGATAATACAACGCGCCGAAGAACACGCTGCATCTGCCCACGGCATGACGGCTGGAGAAGAAACACGAAACAAGATAAAGGCAGCAATAACGGATGCAGTTTAGAATTTGGGTGCTCTTTGCACCTTTTTCTGGAAGCTGTTTCTTGCATTTCTTACAATAGTCGCATTTTAAAGGTCTAGATTTAAGCGAGGCAAGTAAAAATGGTCAGAACGGTAATGTTTGCAAATAAAGGCGATTTTGGCCCTTCAGGGATAGGAGGCATACAAAGATATGTAAACCAACTTTATCTGCATGCCCACGGCATTGATATGGGCATGTCGCTTGGAATTAGAACGTACGAGGACAGGGATTCCGTTTTTAACTTTGAGGACCTGAAGAGGGGGGATCGCAACGCGGACATAATACATAATCTTGTTGAACACAGATTTATAATTGACAAAAAAAGGGAGTATAATTTTGTAAGCACTGCACATGAATTCGCTCCGCTGTTATACAAGCAGTTTGATTACGACCTTTACAGGACGTTTGAGGATTATGTTGGCGGGCTGACACCGCGCATATTGCGCAGCATATGCAAAAATATACTGTCTTCAGATTTCATAATAGCAAATTCAACACAGACAATGGAGGAGGCGATAAGGCTTGGCTTTGAAAAAAGGAGAATATTCATAGCGAATCTGGGGATAGACGATAGACTATTGAAGCGCAAAATAATCAAAAGGTCCGCAAAAAAAATCCGCATAGGATATATAGGGACCATGAGGAGGAGAAAGGGCGTTGAAACAGTAGCAAGAATAGCGAAATACCTGGACAGAGACAAGTTTATATGGGACCTGTACGGAAGGAAAGACATATTCAGGTACGAAAAACTGTCATGGTTGATAGACAAGTATAGGAATATCAATTATAAGGGTGTCGCTCCGGAGAAAGGCCTGGAGAGGATTTATGATGGATTTGACATATTTGTATCGCCGACCATGTATGAGGGATTCGGCATCACCATAATAGAGGCTTATTCAAGGGGCATTCCGGTCTTGATATACAGGAAGAGCAGGATACCTGATGAAGTCAGGAAATACTGCTTCGAGGCCGAGGATGCGAATGGCATGGCCAGGATAATCAAAGGCATTGCAAAAGAAGGATATGACGAAGACCGAAGACGCAAGGCCATTGAATATGCGAAAGGCTTTACGTGGGCTAGTTGCGCAAGAAAGACTCTGGAGGCATATGAAAAAATATTGCAGCGCGGCTGATTTTCCGGATTTATACTCCGTGGAACCAAAAGCCCTTATCCTTGCCGTCCTTGCCTTTGCCAACCAGTCTGCTTATTAACGACGGTTTCTCTTGCTGAACATCTTGGTTTGGCTTATAATCGTACTTTGATGAAAGCTCGGTGTGCTGCTCCAGATACGAATTCTGCCAGCTCCTGAACTTGTTATACTTGTTCTTTATGGCTTCGGCCTGCTTCTTTTTCCACTCCGGCTTTATCTTCTTCCACTCGCCAAGGGAGTATCCATAAGGAGCATGTTCCCTTATTGTAGCAGGCTCAAACTGGTATTTGTATATTTCCTCGACATAATCCACATCCCTTTCGGTTATTCCCGACTTGTTGATAATTACGCCCTCTTTCTCTATGAACTGGACCAGATCCTCCCTGCTTATCTTCTCCTTTCTGTTCTTTGCGTCAGGAGGATTGTATGTTACAGTTATCCTGTTTCTTATGAATTCCACCTTTGCCTTAAGCACTGAATCCAAAAGCAGGAGACGATACTGAAGCCTTGCGCTGTAAGGTATGTCCTTAAGGTCGTTCGTATTCAAATCCGAGAATGTTATCTCCTTTACTATTTTATATGGAACCCTGTATATCTTTCCGTCAAGCTCTATCATATCGTTATACTCTTCGCCTTCACTTTCGAGGTCCTTAAGGAACCCGCTAGCTTCCGGAGCAGTATTTCTTCTGTCCATTGCAATTTACCCTTTAAGTTTATTGGCCTCCGCATCCGCAGCTTGAATCGGATTGCTCTGCTTCAGATCCGCATCCGCAGCTTCCACCGCAGCCGCATGAGTCTTCTTCCTTGCCTTCGCTTGGATGTGCCGGTTTTTTGGCATCTGCCGCAAACATCTGGATTTTCTGCTGCTGGGCAAAGCCACCTGACGCTGCAGCCGACCTTGCCTCCTGAATATTGACCGGAAGCGCAAAATAGTTTATCATCTTGTTGTACATCTTCTGGTATGCATCAGTTGCCTCTATTTCCTTCACATTCCTCACGTATTTGTCTCCGCCATAGGACCAGTCAGAATGCATGTTCTTCCACTCCTTTGACGGTATGCTGTACTGTCTCTGTATTTTGTCCCTGTATACCTCCGGAAACACATTGAATGTGCAGAATGGCAATACCCTTCCGTCTGGCTGCGCATAATGAATGTCACACTTCTCCACCCTCTTTATATCATAGGTGTATTCATCCTGGAAGTGCATCATTCCAAGGAACAATGATTTAAGCTGGAACTTGCCCATTGTAGCGAAGTCGTGTTTCAGTACCACCGATGTGAACAGTTTGGCGAAGTTGAGGGATTTGGGCTGCTTGCTGCTGTCTATATACCTGCGCATGCCTGAAAGCGCCTTCAGCGCTATGAACCTCCTGTGCAGCTTGGACTTCCCTTCCATCTCGTTTATTGCATTCTGGAGATGCTCCATCATGCCTGCTGCATCCACAAACCTGGTTATAGGTACTATCTTCCCGTCCGGATCCATGAATATGTATGAGCCTGCACCGCATGCGAAATGTATTGAAAGATCGTATTTGTATTCCCCTGAAAGAGCCTCTATGAATCGGTTTATGCCGCCAACATAAGGCACTGAGAACCAGTCATCCTTTGTTATCACTCCGTCGGTCTGCTTTTCTATCAACTTTATTGCGCCAGGTATTGATATCCTCTGCTTCTCCCTCAGCCTTGATGGCATCCTTCCAACAAGCGATACGGGCTGGAAGTTTACGGCACGGATTATGTCGATGTTGTTTAGCGCGAAATTTATTATATTTCCAAGCTCATGGTCGTTTATCGTCCTTATTACAGTAGGCACGAGCACTATTCCGAGATTTGCCTTCCTGCAAGCCTCAAGCGTAGCAGGAACCTCCCAGTGGTTTTTTGGATTTGACCTCTTTGATACTCCGTCAAAGCTCATGTAAAGGCAGCTGACTCCAGAATGTCTCAGCTTTATTGCCATGTCCGGATCCGCACCTATGTTTATTCCAGTCGTATTGAGCTGTATCTGGTCGAAACCGGCCTTCTTTGCACTCTCCACTATCTGCGTCAGGTCTGGCCTCATTGTGGGCTCACCTCCGGTTATCTGGAGCGCGTTTGCAGGTATTGGCTTCTGGGTCCTCAATACGTTGAATATCTTGTCTATCTCATCCCTAGTTGGCTCGTATATTGCCTCGCCTTCCTTTGCATAGAAGAAGCAGTACCAGCAGCTGAGATGGCACCTGTTTGTAATAACTACATTTGCAAGCCCTGTGTGGGACTTGTGCCTCTCGCATATTCCGCAGTCAAAAGGGCAGTTCTCTCCCTTATTTATGTAGTTTGGATTGTCAAATCCCCTTCCATAATAATTGTAATTCTTCATCTTTATGTACATATCATAGTCTTCCCAGTACTTTTCCACCGTCATGCCGTGCTCCGGACAGGTCTTCCTTATCATTACGTTGTCCTCGTCCTTGTAGATGGTGCCGTCAACTATCAGCTTGCATTCAGGGCATACGGTCTTCGTACGCTCAAGGACTGGCATCCTTTCCATGTATTCGACTGTCCTGTGGTACGGAGCCAGGATAGGATCTGAAGAGTAATCAACAGACTTTACTTCGGTCTTTGTCATAGACATTGAATCCTTGCTTTCGACTGTCACATCATTCACCCTGATTTTATTACATATAACTCAGTTATAAATCCTTTTAAACCTTTCGTGAAATACCTACCCGTGAACGGCGTGGACTTCCTATATTATTATAGATTATGCTGTTTGGCATAGCGATTCCCTCGCAAGATTCATTATATTTATAGAGGCATTGTAGTCTCTGTCCATGACATTGCCGCATTCGCATTGCATCTTTCTGTTCCATAACGGCATCTTGTTCTTCTTTCCACATGCAGAGCATCTCTTTGACGTGTCCTTTGGATTGACGAACACCGCCTTCTTTTCCATTGACTCTGCCTTGTAGGTTATGAACTGTGCCAATAATGCGAATTGGCTGTTCCTGATTGACTTGTTCAGTCCTGTCTTTTTTGTTTCCGACATCCTCTTGGATTCAAGTTTCTCCAGTCCGATTATATCAAACTCTTTATGGACTAAGGTATGCGATACCTTATGCAAGAAATCCCTTGTCT
>JAJZLN010000017.1:0-9159 GCA_021803425.1 Microcaldota archaeon
TTTATATACTTATACCTGGATATCATTACTATGAATCTGCTGTCAAAAACGTTTCTGATAGCTGTAATAATAATAGCGGCGCTTATTGTAGTACGGTTCGCACTGTCAAATGTTCCGCAGCACATTGCTGTTGCGGCTGCAGTTTCAAATGTGACAAGCTACATAGAAGCGTCGTATCCTGGATCTATAGTCAATATAACTAGCATTAACGCATCGCAATATCCCGGCAGCTGGCACATAATTGCATCTGTCGTGGTAAATGCAACTAAGGCATGCCCATCATATATGGTATATTCTTTTGATTATCCGCAATATGGGTTTGTCTCGCGTCTTGAGAATAATTACACTGAAAACTGCATTGTGAACGGAGTGCAATATGGCAAGGAATACGTAATCACATCGTATCCGATAGCAATCGCATGGAGCTATTCTCACATATTTGAAGCAAGGAGCTTCGTTCAGAATTATGGATATAAAAATGTAAGTGTTTCGGCGTCCTATTTCAGTACAACAACGCTTGGCGGACAGAACTTCACGAAGCTGTGGCTTGTAAAATACGCCTCGCAGCAGCCTTCCAACGTGCTTGAGATAGGCCTCAGCCAGATAAATGGCACACTTCTATACCTGTCAAATTCGTCTACCTGATGGATTTTTGCAGAACAACAATCCTGATCTTTCCAGAGGTCCCTTCAGTGTCCCTATAGCCTACCGGCGCAAATCCATTTCCAATAAAAAATTTAAGTCCTTCCTTGTTTTCCTCCCTTACCTCAGCCATGAACCTTGTAATGCCTATATCCACTGCATTGTCCATCGCCTTGCTTAATATGCTGCTTCCGATATTATATCCTCGGTAGCCCTTCCTCACGATCACGCCTATGACTCCTAGGTCAAAGCCTGCCTTTGCAATCTCGCATTCTCCGGTAATAACGTTGTTGTCCTCGCTGATTATGTCCACAAGATTGCGCAATCCTGCGGACCTTATCTTATTGTAGAATATGCGCTCTATCTCACTTTGGGACGGTTTGGTTTCGAACCACATGGCCAACGGAAAGTCATTGTAAGCATCCATAATGAATCTTGATAGCATATCAAGATCGCCCATATCCAATTCCCGTATCTTCAAGCAGTGCACCCTGATAAAATGATGGCATAGCAAATCTTTTAATTGTTTTATATGCAAGTTATCCGGTATTCATGCCCATAACCAGGCAATCCGCAAAGAAGATACTCAAGGAGTCGGGGGCAACGAGGGTAAGCGACTCTGCCGCAGATGAGTTTGCTGAGATTGTTAACCGGTTTGCCTATTCAGTTGCAAAGAAGGCCGTGAAGCTTTCACTGCATGCGAAAAGGGCAACTGTAAAAAAGGATGACATAGAACTTGCTTCTTGACTATTCAAATTGCTATTCCTCCAAGGATCTTGAGAAGCAGAATTGTCCCGACCGCAGGAAGCCCAAACAGCACTACCGATATTATTACCGGTAGCGTATATATTATGGATATTCCGAATACGAAGTTCACTATGAGGAGTGCAAGGAAACCCAATATTGTATTCGCAACAAGCCCTACAACAATCTTGACAAGGAATTTGCTTATCTGCATTACAACGAACACTACCAGTATTATCCCAAGTATCACCATCACTATCGACATGACGGAATTTACCGCAGGGTCTGCAAACAGCATGATAGGATTGCTCAGAAAATCTATTTATACCTATTCTGGAATATGGTATTGTGGTGTGCGGATGGCTTACGGTCTATATGACTGAGGAAGCTCTCTCCATGCAGAGTATGTATGGCGGAAACGCCTAATTCGGAACAGAAACGATACTGCTGCGGCACATGAAGCGATGACGCGACGAGCGTGCCGGTGCAGATGAAACGGCCGATGCGCATACGGTGAGCATGCAAGGCACAAAAGCCGCTTAGTCCAATGCCATCTAAAACAGAAGAGGGGCTACGGCACACCACACTCTTTCAATTCAGGCAAATCTCCGTTTTACATCGTTAATTTAAATGCAAATTTTGTAATTGCCGTGTTTCTCTACCTGTGTTATATGACTACCTTTTTATTGCGAACAGCGTTATTTCCTGCCTGTTGTGTGGCAGTACCTTCCAGCGCTTGACTTCAAATTCCTTGTTTATCCCTTCCTCTACCTCGGAAATGTAAGCCATAACGTTTCTGTGCATGCATTTCAGCGTCATTATCAATACCGCTCCGCGCTTCAAAGCGCCGGAAATCTTTATAACAGTTTCTGCAGAGTCTATTCCCCCTACATTCATATCGTCGACCAGCATGTCCGCAGCTTCTCTCGGAAGGAGGTCTATTGCATCTTCAGATCTCATTTTAAGATGCAGTATACAGCCTCCTTTTAAGTTATCCAAATCTACTTTGGATTTATCCTGTGAAACATTGCAGCATAATCCCAGTCTCCCTATAGATTCATAATCAAGGTCTGCGCTGTCTACAGCTACAACTGCCGCTCCCTTTCCTGCAAGGAATGCTGACCACCCTCCAGGTGCGGCCCCTATATCAACTACCAATCCCGGCGTTTTTATTCCAAACTCCGAAAATGACTCAATAATCTTGAATTCTGATCGCGACACATTCTTTGACTTGTAGATTCTAAATGGATTTACAAATCCGTATCTTCCGCCTAATTTCATGCTTCCAAAATAGGATTTCCCGTTCAATAGGACCACATATGCAAGCACTTCTGGAGCGATAATGTTTATGTTGTAACCTTCGCTCTCAAGCATTTTTCCAACTGCGACTTCGATGTCCTTTGCCGATTTGCCTATCTTGCAGTTTATATCAAAGCACTCAAGCTTGAGCCGTTTATTCCTTTCCAAATTCAAGCTGGCTATGCCTCTGTATAATGAGCCAAGGTAATCCTCGTAATCCAAATCCGATTTGCAATGTATTGGGAATGCCCCATAAACGAACTTCATATCCTCAAATTTCTCTATCCGGGTTTCTTCGGATTCGATTAACAGTATATTTCTCTGGCTGTCTAAAATGCCGTACCGTGCCGCCTTCCCTATTTCGTCAAGTGCGCTTTGCATAAAGCTATCAGCAGTGAACAGAAGATACATCATGAATCTATGAAAGTGACACACTTTTTATACTTAACTGTATAACTATATTATAAATTTTTACCAGATACTATGTCCTTCACAGGCATGTAGTAAGTGGTAAGCTTTTGTGGTGACGTAATGCAAGATGTAAGTGCAATAAGCGATGTTCAGCATTCCGAGGAAAAGGCCCGAAAGGCGATAGAGAATGCAAATGCCGACGCACAGAAAAAAATGGCAGATGCGCGCGAGAAAGCAAGAAAGATGGTTTTGGATGCCGAGGAGAGCGCAAAGAAGCTGAAAAGCGATGCTGTAGAGAAAAGCAAGGCTGCTGCAGATGCTTCTGCAAAAAAAATCCTTTCTGATGCGGAGAAAAGTTCCTTAAAGATAAAAAAGACAAAGATGGGCGCCTCCCTTGCCGGACAAGTTGCCAATGAAATAATAAGGAGGATTTTTGGTGGCTGAGCTATTTCATTCTGTAAGGATGGAAAAAATAAGAGCGATATGCCTGAATGAGGATAAATATTCGGTAATAGAATCATTGCATAAGCTTGGCATTGTAGATTTGAGGAAAAGCCAGCTGAACATAAAAGACGACATTTCTCTTCCCGATTCTCAATACCTAAGCGAATCGCTTATAAAGGTTGACGGGGCGCTGGCAATACTTGCAAAGCGCAGTTTCCAGAACGGAAGGCGCATGTCTGTAAATGAGATAAAAAAAGCCTTGCAGGACTACGATGACCTTGACAGCATATATAAGCTTAATGATGAGCTCCAGTCAATATCCGAGGACAACAAGCTGCTTGAATATGCAGTGCAGGTTGCAGGGTATTTTGATGGAATAGACATAGATTTCGGCAAGCTTTCCAGCGGCGTACTTTCCTTCAGGTCAATAATCCTCAGCAATAAAGAATTTGAAAAATTCGAGCGCATGTCGGACACAATAAGGAAGGGCAGTGAAGTTGTCACAAGGAGGATAGATAAGAAATCGGCGCTGGTATTTGTTGCTTTCAGGAAAAACGATGAAAAGGTTGAAGAAGTCTTCAACGGCCTGAAAGGCGTTGAAATAGACCTGCATGCAAAATATCTGGATTCAGGTACCGGACACATAATCAAGGCATGCGGGATTAGGAGGTCCCAGAATCTGAGAAGGGCTGGTGAGATATCGTCACAGCTTTCGAGGCTGAGCGACAAGAATTACGGAAAGCTTTCGATGCTGAGGGATTCGCTTGAAGTAGAGCTGGCAAGGGCCGAGGCGAGTTCGGTATTCAAATCCACGGACAAGGCTTTTGTGCTGGAGGGGTGGATACCAAAGGCTAGCCTGGCAGACCTGAGGTCTTCTGTTTCAGCTGCAACCAAAAACCGCTTTGTGATAGAAGAGGTAAAGACCGATGAGATCGCCCCGACACTCGTGAAGCGTCCGGCCATGCTGAAACCGTTCGACTATCTGATGGAATTCTTTTCGGTTCCTAGGAGCGACGAGATAGATCCCACATGGATATTCATAATATCCTTCCCGATATTCTACGGGCTCATGATATCCGATGTGGGATATGGCATTGCATCATTCCTCCTTTCGTCATTCATAATAATGAAGACAGACCCAGAAGATCTTCTGTGCAATACCGCAAAGATATGGAGATTATGCGCCATATCCGCAATAATATTCGGATTCCTCTCTGACCAGTATTTCGGATTCCCGCTTAACCACCTCTTCACGAATTTCAGCGGATTTTCGTGGTTCAATGACATAACATCAATAATAGTGTTCAGCATAGCGTTTGGAATAATACAGGTCTCCTTGGGGTTGGCGTTCGGGGCGATAAACGAGCGCAGGCATGGAAACAAGAAGCTTGCAATCAGCAAGATCACCTCGATAATAGCGCTTGTGTTCGGCACTTTTGCAGTTTCAGGCCTGCTTTTCCATGCGCTAAACAGCCAGTTTGCATCGGTATCTGCAGCAATAACCGTCGTTGCTTTTGTGGCGACCATAGCGCTTAGCGGAGTTGAGGCTGCAGAAGTCACAAACCTCCTTACCCATCCGCTCAGCTATGCTAGGATAATGGGGTTCGGTCTCGGCAGCATAATAATAGCCATGCTTATAGACCAGGGATTCACCCCTAACCTTAACAACGGTATTCTTTTATTCATTCTCTACCTCATAATATTCATAGTGCTTCACCTGCTTAACATGGTGCTTTCGATATTCGAGGGCATAATACAGGGGGTCAGGCTGAATTTCGTGGAATTTTTCTCAAAGTTTTACAAGGGAGGCGGCGTAAAGTACAGGCCGTTTTCGTACAAGCAGGTTTATGCTAAAGAAAAAAATGTGATAGAATGACTTTGGATATAGCTGCTGCTACGGCAGCAATAGGAGCTGGAATCGCAATTGCAGGGGGAGCAATAGGTACTGGGGTTGCCCAGTCGTCTATAGGTGCGGCAGGATTGGGGCTTGTAGCCGAAAAGCCAAGTGAGATGGGAAGGGTCCTTCTCTTTCTTGTGCTTCCGGAAACGCTGCTCATATTCGGCTTCGTGATTGCAATATTGATAATGCTGCAGGCTGGCATAATATAAGAGGTGAGTAAAGTGTCTCTGGAAGAGATAAAGAAGAGCATAGACAAGGAAGCCAAATCAGAGTCAGCCAAGATAATTTCAGCTGCAGATACCGAATCCGAGCGCATACTGAAAGAGGCGGGAGAGCGTGCCCTGGAGATAACGGGCCATGCGAAGGGCGAAGCGAAAAAAGAAGCAGAGCGCGTGAGTAAGGAGAGGATATCCGGGGCCGAAATAGAGGCAAATTCTGTTCTTGTTGCAGCAAAGGAATCGGTAATCTCAAAAGGTGCAGTTGCCGTAAAGAGGGATGTCGCTTCGAAAATCTCAAAGAAGCTGATTGAGAAATCCGTGTCAGCCGCAATAAAAGAGCTTTCGAAGGTTGCTAATAAGAACGATATAATCATAAAGTGCGGCAAGAAGAACGAAGCGGCGCTCAAGAAGCTTGGATTCGAACTTGTCCGCTCGGCTGACGATGTGCTTTTGGTCTCGACAAGGGACGGAACTATATCGATAGATGCAAGCGCCGAAAGCCTGGCGGCAAAGATGGACGGTGATATAAGGTCACTGCTTAATGAAAAACTGTTTGGAAAATCCAGAGGAACAACGCGATAGCCATGTCAAGTACATCCTCATTATACAGCTACTCAAGCGCAAGGGTGAAAGCAATGGAATCCATGCTTGTAGACCCTCCTACGATGCAGCACATAATAGATGCTGGGGATGTATCCGGCATACTGGCCATACTCTTCCAGACGGATTTCAAGGAGGACATAAGCAGGTATGGGGGGATGGAGATAAAGAAGAACATGATCGACTTTGCGCTGAGCAGAAACCTTGCAAATCACGTCAACAAGCTTGAGGCCATAGTTCCGACTACCCAGCGCAAGCTCATACGCGCCATAATAGGCAAGTGGGATTTCTATAATGTGCGGCTTGCAATAGAGGCTAAGGACAAGAAGGAGGACTTCGATAAGATAGAGCCAAACATAGTCGATGGCCCAGTATACAAGCAGGCAACAATAAGGGAGGCCATGAGGGAGGGAAGTGTCGAGGGCGTGATGTCAAGGCTGATGATAAATTCCCCGTATTCCGCAATACTCAAGGATGCGTCTGCAGTATACTCCAGGACCAAGGACATATCCGAGACGATAACCTCGCTCGATATCGGATACTACGGCACCCTGAGCGGCGTCATATTTGAGCTCACTAATGCGCACTATCAATCAGCATTAATAATAAAGAAGGAGATAGACATGAAGAACATACTTACGCTTATACGTGCAAAGCGGCTTGGGATCAAATTCCAGTCCATAGAAAAATACCTGATAGGCAGCGGCAACATCACCAGAAAGTCCCTTGAGCAGCTTTTCGGCTCATACTCCGGGATAGAGGATATGATACAGCATATAGATGCGTTCGACCTGAAGGAAAGCCTCGATGTATATAAAAGAACGAAGAACCTTATCTCATTCGAGATAGGCATGCGCAATCACATCATCAACTATGCAATAAAGTCTCTCAAGCCCACAATACTCTCTTTCGGCACAATACTCGCATACATCTATCTTAAGGAAATGGAGATATATACTATACGCATATCGGTAAACAGCAAGCTCTACGGGCTGACGTCAGAGGATATATCAAGGCTGATGATATGGAAAAAGTGACCAAAAACTACAGGATAATTGCAATAGGCAGCCATGCGCTTGACCTCGGCTTCAAGATTGCCGGAGTAACTTCATCGTATGCCGTAGAGAGGCCCGAAGACGCGGAGAGGATAATAAAGGAGATGCTAATACATGAGGATGTCGGGATAATAGTGCTTACCTCGAAGCTTTCAAGCGGCATTAGGGACAGGAAGATAAGGAATGCGATAGAGAGCAGCATGAAGCCGTTGTTCATAGTGGTATCTGACATTAATGATGCAAGCGTATACAAGGACAACCTCAGGCAGCTTATAATAAGGGCGCTTGGCATTGATATTTTAAAAACAAAAAACTAAAGATGATTTAATGGGAGAGATAGAGAAGATATCCGGGCCTCTTGTTATTGCAAACGACATGCTTGGAAGCAGGATGTATGACGTCGTGAAGGTGGGCAGAGAGAAGCTCATAGGGGAGATAATACAGCTGAAGGGAACTAATGCCGTAATACAGGTGTATGAAGACACCTCCGGAGTAAGGCCTGGCGAGCCCGTAATTTCAACTGGCAAGCCCCTATCCGTAGAGCTTGGCCCGGGACTTCTCCAGAACATATACGATGGCATTCAGAGACCCCTCGAGGATATCAGGAAGAAGAGCGGATCATTTATAGGCAGGGGGATAGAGGCAAGCGCGCTTGACAGGAAGAAGAAATGGAAATTCGTTGCCGATAAAACAGTCAAAAAAGGGTCAAAAATAAAGCAGGGGGAGATCATAGGGCATGTCCAGGAAACCGAGACGATAAAGCATTATATAATGGTGCCGTTTGGGATAGAAGGCACTGTAGAATCGATAAAAGACGGCAGTTTCACTATAGACGAGACTGTGGCGAGGATAAGGACTCCGAAGGGCATTCAGGATGTTAAAATGTCGCAGACAAGGCCGGTAAGGAGGCGCGCTCCGTTCAAGTCAAAATTCAGGTCTTCTGCGCCTCTCATAACTGGCCAAAGGGTGATAGACACATTATTTCCGATAGCAAAAGGAGGTACCGCAGCCGCACCCGGACCATTTGGGAGCGGAAAGACAGTAATCCAGCAGCAGCTTGCGAAATGGTCGGATGCAGACATCGTAATATACATAGGATGCGGCGAGAGGGGCAACGAAATGACTGATGTTCTTGTAGAATTCCCTCAGCTTAAGGATCCGAAGACCGGAAGGTCGCTGATGGACCGCACCATACTGGTCGCCAATACCAGCAACATGCCGGTCGCTGCGAGGGAAGCAAGCGTTTACACCGGGATAACGATAGCCGAATATTTCAGGGACATGGGATATGCGGTCGCAGTCATGGCCGATTCGACGTCAAGATGGGCCGAGGCCATGAGGGAGATGTCGGCAAGGCTTGAGGAGATGCCAGGCGAGGAAGCTTATCCCGCATATCTGCCAAAAAGGCTTGCTGAGTATTATGAAAGAAGCGGAGTTGTCGAGAGCCTCGGCGGAAAGATAGGCTCGATAACCCTCATAGGCGCGGTCTCTCCTGCAGGAGGCGACACGTCGGAGCCCGTATCCCAGGGCACGCTCAGGGTAGTCAAGACCTTCTGGGCGCTTGACGCCTCGCTTGCAAGCTCAAGGCACTTCCCTTCAATAAACTGGCTTTCAAGCTACTCTCTTTATTCCAGCATACTTGAGCCTTGGTACCTGGAAAATGTCGGCGAGGATTTTGTAAATGCAAAGAATGAAACCATGAAGCTGCTGCAGAGAGAGGCTGAACTCAAGGACATAGTGCAGCTTGTTGGAGAGGATGCTCTTCCAGATTCGGAGAGGCTCATACTGGACATCGGTAGGATGATAAGGGAGGGCTATCTGAGGCAGAGCGCGTTCGACGAAATCG
>JAJZLN010000017.1:9169-9870 GCA_021803425.1 Microcaldota archaeon
ATACCATACTTTATTTCAAGTCACGGGCAGATGTTGCACTAAGTGCAGGCATAGCCTCGGACAGGATAATAGCCATGAAGGTAAAAACGGATATCGCAAGGCTCAAGGAGGCAAGGGAAAGCGAGATTGAGGCTGCAGTGAAGAGGGTGAGAGGCGAAATAGACAGCGAATTCGCTTCACTTGGCAAGGAGCATGCTGAATAGGTGTTCATATGAAATTCGAGATAAACTATAAAACAATAGAAAGCGTCGCAGGTCCGCTTGTCGTTGTAGGAAAGATAGGAAATGCCGCATACAATGAGATAGTCAAGGTAAGGCTCGGGACTGGCGAGGTAAGGCTCGGCCAGGTCCTTGAAACTACGAGCAAGCATGCCGTAGTGCAGGTATTCGGCCCTACGGAAGGCATAAACATAAACGACACGTCCGTGAGCTTCCTCGGGGAAACATTCTCCATCGGCGTGAGCGAGGACATGCTTGGCAGGGTCTTCGACGGGCAGGGAAGGCCCAGGGACAGTGGAGGCGAGATAGTCTCAAAGGACAAGAGGGATATAAACGGGGAGCCCATTAATCCCGCTTCAAGATCCATGCCCAGCGATTTCATAGAAACCGGCATATCGACCATAGACGGACTTAACACGCTGGTAAGGGGCCAGAAGCTGCCTCTGTTTTCAGGATCAGGTCTCCCTCACAACGAGCTTGTCG
>JAJZLN010000005.1 GCA_021803425.1 Microcaldota archaeon
CAGTCTTGACAGTGACTCATTGACATCCGCAACTCTTATTATATTCTCAGAATCCTTTACATGTCTGTTATATGTGGCGTTTATAAGAAAGAGTGTCTTGTTTTTCATTTTTGAAATGCTTTCCGCTAAAGCCGGCGAATCGTCAATGTAAATATCGTAATCCAGTGTTGATTTATCCCTATCCACATCGTTTATTATGAGCTTAAATCCACCAAGTCCATGCTTCTTAAGCCATCTTTTCAGAGGCTCAACAGTTTTTTCATTTTCGAGATGATTGCCCCTGTTGGTCACTATTTCTATGTCATAATACTTTTCAAGCTCCAAAAGGAGCTTCGTGTCTGCCATGAAATTTATCTTGTTGGACATATCTATCCAAGCATTTACATACAGCTTGTTCGCATTTTCCTCGCTTATTCCCAATGATTCAGACCAGGACCACGAATTGATGTCTTCTTCATTGAAATTCGTTTGATTTACTTTGTTGTGCAATTCCAGCATCGGTTCGATTATGTTTGCTATGGTGTAATCCACGTCCAAGGACACCTTAATCTTTTTAACAGCCATAAATTCACTATTCATTTGCAATTTCAAGATCCATGGCAGCGGATTTTTCTATAAGCATGTCCAAGGCCTCGTTAACTCCCTCAACCCTTATTATATTTCCTGTTTCTTCAACATTCCTGTTCCACGGCCTGTTCACAATATAAAGCAATTTTGATTTGTTTTTATCTATATTTTCAGCCAGTATGGGTGAATCATCTATATATAAATCATAATCAAGCAGTGATTTATCTTTATTCGGGTTGTTTATCACAACGGGCAACCATGAAAGCCCATTTTTTTCGAGCCATATACCGAGTTCATATGCTGTATCATATTCGCGGCTAGTCACTATATCAACCTCGTAATGCCTGCAAAGTTCCTTTATCCTGCAGATATCTCCTTCAAATTTAATGCCATTATAATGATCCTTCCAGATCTTTATGTATAGATCATGCATTTCAGATATGTTGGATCCTATGGATTCGTGATTCCAATCAAGCATATCATTTACATCATATGATGTCCCTTTAAGTTTGTTATAGCTCTGTATCCACAAAGAACCGACATCCGCCAGAGTCCCATCTACATCCAACGCTATTTTCTTCCTTTTGCATGCTTCATTTATTTTTGAGTATGACATGGGATAAAAATCTCAAAACTAAATATTAAAAGTGTTGCCTTCAAACTAAATAACGTATCTACATGCTTGTTTTAGGAATCGAAAGCAGTGCGCACACATTTGGCGTAGGGATAGTAAAAGACGGAAAAATAATCGCGAATGAGAAGTCGATGTACGATGTCGGCACAACCGGTATGATACCAAAGAAGGTTGCGGAATTTCATATAAGCAACTCCAACAACGTTATAAGAAAAGCTCTCAAAACTGCAGGGCTAAGCATACGGGACATAGAAGGGATAGGTTATACTAAAGGCCCTGGCATAGGGAACTGCCTCCAGGTCGGTCAAATAATTGCAAAGACTCTTGCAGTCCGCCTTGGCATTCCGATGGCAGATGTGAATCATGGTTTAGGGCATATAGAGATAGCAAGACTGATGTCCAGGCTGGAAGATCCGGTAGTGCTATATGTTAGCGGAGGCAATTCTCAAATACTTAAGGCAACAGGAAAAAGATACCGTCATTATACAATCCTTGGCGAAACATTTGACATAGGCGTAGGCAACATGCTCGATTCTTTTGCAAGGTCGCTTAAGTTGGTTCCTTCCTGGGGCTCTACAGTCGAGAAGACAGCAATAGGCGGAAGATATGTAGATATGCCATATACTGTAAAGGGAATGGATTTCTCATTTACTGGTTTGCTTACGCATTCGATAAAACAGATAAACAAGCATACAAAGCAGGACATATGCTATTCAATACAGGAAACAGCATTCTCAATGCTGTGTGAAGCCACAGAAAGGGCGCTCCTTCTCACAAACAGCGATGAGATATGCGTATGCGGCGGAGTCGCGCAGAATACAAGGCTAAAGGAGATGCTTTCTAAGATAGCCTTAAGCCACCACTCCAAGTTCGGCTTCTCCGAAAACCAGTTCAATGCAGACAATGGCGCAATGATAGCGTTCGTCGCAGAAAGAATGCTTTCAAACGGATATAAAATAAAAATAAAAGACTGCAGGATAGAGCAGAGATATAGGGTAGACAGAGCCGTGGTTTTTTAATGCACGATAAGCAAATTATAGGGCGAGGCGCAGAGGCCACCATATACCTGATCAAAGAATTTGGAGTTGACGTGGCCGTAAAGTTCAGGGAACCAAAGACTTACAGGATACCAGAATTAGATACTGTTTTAAGGTCAAGAAGGACAAAAAAAGAAGCCAGCCTGCTTTGTAGCGCTGTAGAAAGCGGTGTAAATGCACCAAGACTAATTGCAGTGGGTAAATATTCTATATATATGGAAAGCATAAAAGGTGACACGCTAAACCACACCAAATTGTCCGGAACCATTGCGAAGGCTGCAGGAATAATGCTGGGAAAGCTCCATAACCATGGCATAATTCATGGCGACTTCACTCCTGCAAACCTCATGTTCTGCTATGGGAAGCTTTTTGTAATAGACTTCGGATTGGGCGACTTCAACAACGGTTCAGAAGAAAGGGCCTTGGACATACTTCTGATGAAGAGGCAGGTCAGCAAGGCAATTTACAGCATCTTTATAAAAAATTATTCGGCTGTTGCGAAATCATATAAAGAAACCTTGATCAGGCTCGCCGATATAGAAAAGAGGGGAAGATACCAATCAAGGACTATGGTGTAAATATGCCTAAATATCCAGTTCCCAACTGCTAAGGTATCTCTTCTGCTTCTCACTCAGTCTATCAATTTTTATATTGAGAGATTTAAGCTTTATGCCCGCAATCATTCTGTCTATCTCTTCAGGTATCTTATACACTTTATTTTCAAGCTCATCTTGTTTGTCAACAAGGTATTTTGCAGAAAGGGCCTGATTGCAGAAACTCAAATCCATGACCTCGCTTGGATGCCCTTCTGCTGCTCCAAGGTTTACTATCCTTCCCTCTGCGAGAAGGTACAGCCTTCTGCCGTCTTTTAATACATACTCTTCAAGGTTATTGCGTATTTTTCTGTGATTTACTGAATTTTTCTTCAATGACTTTACATCTATTTCAACATCAAAATGGCCTGTATTAGAAAGTATTGCCCCATCCTTCATTTTTTTGAAGTGTCTATCGACTATCACGTCTATGTCACCTGTAGCAGTTATGAAGATATCTCCTACGGATGCTGCGTCATCCATTTTCATTACTTCAAAACCATCCATATTTGCTTCAAGAGACTTGAATTCATCCACTTCTGTTATAATCACCCTGGCTCCATGCCCTCGAAGCCGCATGGCAACTCCTCGGCCAACCCATCCATAACCTGCCACCACTGCCACTCTCCCTGCAATGAATATATTCGTTGCGCGTATTATACCATCAATAGTACTCTGTCCAGTTCCATATCTGTTGTCGAACAGGTATTTGGTGTTTGCACTATTCACGGCAACAATCGGGTATTTGAGCACGCCATCCCTTTCCATTGCCTTTATCCTATGTATTCCTGTTGTTGTTTCTTCAGTTCCACCAATGGCTTCAAGACTGCCTTCTTCCGAGTGTGCAAGGGTATGCAAATCGCCGCCATCATCTATTACTATGTCCGGTTTGAAGGCAAGCAACCGTTTGACACAATCTTTATATTCGGGCAGCGTCTCTCCCCTCCACGCAAATACGTGTATTCCGTCCTTTACCAGCGCTGCAGCTATATCATCTTGCGTAGACAGCGGGTTTCCTCCAGCGAGCGCTATTTCTGCGCCTCCTGCATGCAGGCATCTTATGAGCGCGCCTGTCTCCTTTGTTACATGCAGCAAAGCGGAGATCCTAAGCTTCTTGAACGGCTTTTGCCTTATAAATTCCTTCTTCACTTCCATGAGGGCAGGCATGTGCATCTCTGACCATTCCAGCTGCATGCGTCCCTGACCGTAAAGCGCTATCGACTTGATTTCATAACTGGACAATATGTCACCAATACTGTTAGAGTTCGCCTACTCTCCTTTTCTGCGCTCTTTTTATTCTCCTCCTTCTCTTCTTGAGCCACTTCCAGCGCATTCTTCCCTTCTTTTTCCACTTCCTAGGAATACTTCCCAAAATAGCACCTGTGATAAAGCTTTACATTAAACTTATTTAAACCATAAGGTTCTATATATATTCGGTAATATGGATTCAAAAGTCATTGCTGCATATGTTGTGGCGCTTGTTGTAATAGCAATAATAGCTTTCTTCGTGCTTCCTTCAAAAACTGCTCCACAGTCTACAACTACCGTTCAACAGTCGTTAACGTCCTCTGTGCCTCAAAAAACAAATACCACGGCTTCTGTTTCAACAACAAGCATAAATTATACTCACTGCACGCTTAGCAGCGGTCCTGGCGCAGTCGAAAACGGCAATTTCTCTACCGGAACGTATTCGGGCTGGAATGTTACCGGCCAGGGCTTTGGAAGCGCTCCGCGCAACATAACAAAATCAAACAAGCAGCTTTCATATTATTCACATCCATGGGCAGGATACAACGGTGTATATTTTGCAACAACCTTTACTGGCGGAACAAGCGTAGGCTTCGGAAATCTTACCTCAGATCCGTTCCTTGTCACATATCCTTATCTCAATTTCAAGATAATATCCCCACAAAGCCAGCAGCTTTATATTACGATACTCTACAAAGGCAAACCTGCAATAACTACCTACTTCAACACGTATGCAGCTCCTGGAAACAGCCAGAATGCATCCAGCACATTTGTAAATGCCAGCATAAATCTGCTCCCGCTTTTATGCAAGGATGCGCAGATAAAGGTAGTAAGTCAGACCATAGGCACATCGTTCAGTCAGTTTGATTATATAGCAGTAACAGATTTCAAGTTCGGCCAGGAGCCAACTGAAACTCCAGGAATACTTGTATCCCAACCAATAGTCAATGTTACATAAGGCAATTGCATGCTTGTAGTGCATAATACGATGTCTAAGTCAAAGGAGGAGTTTAAGCCGCTCAAGGATAATGAGGTAAAGATGTTCGTATGCGGCCAGACAGTATACGACGATGCCCATCTTGGGCATGCTAAGAACTACATAAATTTCGACGTCATCGCGCGATGGTTGAGGAGAAGCGGATACAGGCTTAAATATATACAGAACATAACCGATGTTGATGACAAGATAATAAAGCGGGCTGCCGAGGAAGGCATTGAGCCCAAGGAATTGGCACGCAACTATGAAAACAGATTCATGGAAGACATGCGAGCAATAGGTGTGACGGAAAGCATTGATTCATATCCTAGGTCGCATGACTTTATAGAGCAAATAACAGAACAAATACAAGTGCTCATAGACAAGGGATTTGCATATCAAATGGACGAAGATATATACTATAATGTGTCAAAGTTTAAAGACTACACAAATCTTTCAAGAATGGACATAAAGGAGCTTGAGAAGCATAGGATAGAGCCGAAACCTGGGAAGATAAACAGCTATGATTTTGCGTTATGGAAAGGCGCAAAGCCTGGAGAGCCGAGCTGGAGGATAAAACTCAAGATAAAAGGGAAGCCAATTGAGATTGAAGGAAGGCCAGGATGGCACATAGAAGATACAGCAATAACAAAATCGATATTTGGGAGCCAATACGATATACATGGGGGTGCCATAGAGTTGATATTCCCTCATCATACAAATGAGATTGCCCAGGCAGAGGCAGCATTCGGAGTAAAGCCGTTCGTCAAATATTGGCTGCATTCCGGAATAATGCTGATACGCGGGGAGAAAATGTCTAAGAGCCTTAAGAATTTCGTGCGGATAAGAGATCTACTCAGAAAGTATAGCCCAGAGGCACTGAGACTGCTTGTGTGTTCCACACATTATAGGAAGGATATCGCGTACACAGAAGACTTAATGAAAGCCTCAGAGTCAAGACTCAGATATCTATATTCTTCATTCAGCATATTCTACAATATGGGCGCATCAGAAAGTTCAGAGTCCAGAGAAGAAATAATCAGGATTGCAGATGAATTAAGGATTGATTTCAAGAAGGCCATGGATGATGACCTTAACACTCCTCTAGCGCTTTCAAAACTCATTTCTGCAATAGACAAACTTAGGTCATTTGCAGAATTAAATCCTGATGCCAATAAGGAAGCAAAAGACTTTGCAGTAAACGAAGTCCTTTCACATGCAAGGATTTTCGGCATCCTTGAAAAGAACATATACAAGGAAAAACTGCCTGAGGAAGCGCAGACCCTAATAAAAAAAAGGGAATCTTTCAGGTCCAAAAAAGAATTTGAAAAAGCGGATTCTATACGTGAAAGGCTCAAGTCTGAATTCGGTATTATTGTAGAAGACAGTGAATATGGGACAATATGGTACAAATGACATCCGAATCTATTCAATTTTCTCCTGTTGATTATCCTGCTGCTCCTGCTGTTTCGATGGCATTGCTGCTACCCTTCCCCCTCTCTTCGTTTGTTTTTCAATTCTCGCATTTGCAAAAAGAAGTGAAAGATCATCTTCTTTTTTTGACTCTATCCAGGCTTTGATATAAAGGGATACATTCCTGAAAGGCTTTGAATAACGATCAGTAAATGAGTATATTCCATCCTCATGCTTGAGAATACCAATCATGACTCCGAAGTCAAGATACCTTTTCCATGTTGCTATCGGCAGTTCTTCGCCGCAGTCCCTAAGCTTTATACCTCCCTTCTTTTTAACTTCACTGAGTGCTTTTGAAAAACGGTATGCTTTAGTCTCATTATCAAAATACACTTTGGCAATCTCCTTGACATTTGGTTCCTTAAGCTTTTCTTTAAATGGAGCGTCTTCATACTCCCAATACCTGATCGCCATAATTAATTGATGTTGCATAATAAACTTAAAAAACCTCCCTTGTCCCAAGAGGTCCATACACAACATTTTCAGCTTACTGCCTTCTTCACCAACGATGTGATCTTAGTCTCCTCTGCTTTACTCAACTTAGTGATTGCAAATACTGTTGGCCACATGTTACCTTCATCTAGATGCGCTTTGTCGCTGAAGCCCAATGTAATATATCTCGTCTTAAACTTACTTGCCGGTTGGAACCAACATATGACACTATCGCTCTTTGAATATGCAGGCATTCCATACCACGTTCTTGGTGTTAAGCCAGGAGCAGCGGCTTTGATGATTGCGTGAACTCTCTTGGCCATGCCCCTGTCTGGTTCTGGCATGGCATCGATCTTAGCAAAAAGATCTGCCTCGCCGTTTTGCTTGCCTGCTCTTTGTTCTGTTATTCGCTCTTTCATTGCCTCTATCTCCTCCTTTGTTAGCCCATTCGACCTGCTGCTCATGTTTTTCATATAGTCGCCTCAATTAAATACCTCAAGAGTCATTTCGCAAATTTGATGTAAATTCTACGGTACAGCATCAGTACAGCCACAACAAGTATCGCCACTGTTGCCAGGTATATGTATAGAAGTGGAGAAACCATTCTTCTATTTATTCCAGAGCCTATAGATATTGTCAAAATAAGGCTCAAGAAACCAATAAAAGCCAATACCAACGCATGCACCGTGAAGATCATGCTGAATGCAGCACTCTGTTTATTTGTGCCCTTTTGCTCTCCGATGCGATAAAATAACTAAGGAAGATTCATAAGATACGGGTACTTTTCGAATAATGTATAGCGGTATCTGATTACCAGCAGGAGCAGCGCAGAAACGCATGTGAATATTAATGGTACTATAAAGAGCACAATCTTTCCTGCAGATTCAAAATAATAGGCTCCCATAATCCAAGAAAAAAGAACAAGAAGCGAACCAATAACGATTAATATCTTCGCTGCGGCCTCCAGACCATATCGTTTGAGTATTCTGCTTTTCATAAACATATCTACCAACCAAAGCATTTAAGTTTATGTCCAATCGCTGCGAACACATCTCAGACA
This sequence comes from Microcaldota archaeon, assembly GCA_021803425.1. Classification (GTDB taxonomy): domain Archaea; phylum Micrarchaeota; class Micrarchaeia; order Micrarchaeales; family CABMGC01; genus JAJZNA01. The sequence goes on from JAJZLN010000005.1 coordinate 8,021, forward strand.
AGAAGGATTTTATTTTTTGAGGCCAATATCTATAGGTGTTAGAATGGCGGATTCAAATATGACAAAGGAATTACTTGACAAATACTACGATCGCCTTCCTAAGAAGGGAGATTGGGGTTCTCTTTTATCTGATGATTTCTTGCTGACTGGGACTGGGGTTAAAGAGAGTAAAGGGAGGGAGGCATATATGAAAAACAATTTCTTTAGAGGCGTATTGGGCTTGAGGGTTAAAAATATGATAATAGACGGTGACAGTGCATGCGCCATAGTGAACTACGACTTAATGTCGCCAAAAGGAAACAAGTTTACTGCTGATGTAGCTGAAATCTGGAAAGCCGGAGGAGGTAAGTTGATTTCTATAGCAATATACTTTGACACTGCATACTTCCAGAAGTCGATGTCCTAAGCAAGGGGCATACCTTGAAGGCCATCGCCCGATGCACAAGATGTGCCACAGGCGCATCTCCGACAAGGAGGATTTAAATAATTTGAATAAAGAACCAATAATATGAGGAAAATAATCTGCTTTATGATGGTAAGTCCTGAGGGTTACTTTGAAGGGCCAAATCATGACCTTAGTTGGCATAACGTAGACAAAGAGTTCAACGTTTTTGCATTAAATCAGATGAAAGAAACGGACCTCATACTGTTTGGGAGGAAGATGTATAAGACAATGGAGACTTTCTGGCCCCAGGCAGAAGACAATCTAAAAATGTCTAAGGAGAACATAGAGATCGCACATAGAATGAATACGACAAAAAAGATTGTGTTCTCCAAGACGCTTAAAGGCGTGAGGAAGCATAAGAACTGGAAGAATGTTACCATTGTGAGAAAGTTTGAACCTAAAGAGATAAGAAAGCTAAAGGCTCAGAGAGGTAAGACGATATGGGTCGGTGGGCCTAATCTTGCCGTAAATTTCATAAAGGAAAATCTAATTGATGAATTTAGATTAGTGATAAATCCTGTTTTTGTAGGAGAAGGCACAACGTTATTTAAAGGACTGGGCAAACGGGTAAAGCTTAACTTAGTAAAAACGAGACGGTTCAAGTCCGGAAACGTATTACTCTGCTATCGCCCAATCAAAACGTAGCTAATTGAGACTCGTTCTGTAGGGATTGAACTTGAAGTGCATCGCCCGAAGCAGGGATTGAACCTGCGACCTATTGGTTAACAGCCAATCGCTCTACCACTGAGCTATTCGGGCTTATGTTGCTTTGCTAGATTGTAGATTACTTTTTTATAGCTAACGTACTAA
>JAJZLN010000031.1 GCA_021803425.1 Microcaldota archaeon
TCAGTCTTTACCGAATCCCTTTCTGTATTTATTTCTCTTCCCTCATGAAGTGCGTTGATTGCAGTTTCATTTAAAAGAAAGCCCTTCTCAAGGTATTCTAGCATCTTTTTGAATCCGCTTCCTGGCATGCTTATCTTACCGTGTCTCTTTAACAATTCTATTGCATTTATTGTATTTGAGATGCTGCCGTGCTTAACGCCTTCCTCAAGAAGCCTTAATGCATCCTTGTCGAACATTATTAGTTCTCTTATAGTATCTTCATTAGCACCATATTTCTTTGAATAACTTGTTGCAATTTCACTTGCAGATTCTATACTCCTTATTCTTGAAACATCCACAGAATATATGGCAAGATCAGGTTCATATATGAAGCCGTATTCCTCATCACTTTCTTTTTCCCTCGATGAAACAGTCATCATTGTTTCAGCATTATATGAACGCGTTTCTTTCTTAATCGGCTGGTTTGATTCTATCAGTTGCGACTGCCTTCTTTCCTCAAACCTTTCCGCATCTATAAGATTCTTTATGCCTGTTATGTTTTTAACTTCGACGCGCTCCTCACCAAGCGATATATTTAGATCAATCTTCATCTCTTTGTCTATATCTATACCAGCATAATAGAGGATGCTTCTCAGCTCATTGATGAATTCCCTCAGCTCACTTTCACTCTCCATGTCAGGTTCGGTAACTATTTCATTAAGAGGTATGCCTGACCTGTTGAAATCAAGAAGTGAATATTCATCCTCACGCACTATCTTTGCTGGATCCTCTTCAAGCTGCACCCTTCTTATCCTTATCTTTTTGTTCTTTATTCTGACGTACCCGTTATGGCCTACTGCACCGTCAAGCTGTGTTATTTGATAGGATTTGGGCAGGTCGGGATAAAAATATACTTTCCTCAAGAAGTATGTTTCCTTGCTTATCATGCAATGCAAAGCATTTGCTACAGTGATAGTGAACTCTAGTGCAGCTTCATTGAGCATGGGCCTCGAACCAGGTAAACCCATGCATATGGGACATATTGCCGAATTGGGCTCATCTGCAGAAGTACTGCAGCTGCAGAAAAGCTTGCTCTTTGTGGGAAGCGCAACATGCACCTCAAGTCCTATTTTCATAATGAACCCAAATTGTACTTGAACTTGTATTCGAACTCGTCTTCCCATCTTTCAGCAAAATCCAGTATAGCATAGTCATTGAAATGATTTGTAATAAGCTGGGCACCAAGCGGCAATCCATTTACATAATCATATGGAAATGAAATATGCGGAAGCCCGCAAAGGTTTGGAGGAACTGTTATAGAGTCTATACTATATGTCTTTACTGGATCAAGATCTTTTGCTTCGTCTAATTTTGGCGGAAGTATTGGCATAGTTGGCGATATTATGAATCCATCATTTAAAGCGTCCTTGAAAGAATCTATAAGCATGTGCCGCAGCCTAAGCGCCTTTTCATAATATTTGCTCTTTACGCTCGCACTTCTTACATACGTTCCAAGAACAAGTCTCCTCTTTGCCTCTATTCCAAAAACATCTCTAGCCTCGGTAAAGAATTCATTGTATCCCAACGAAAAATCATTTACCTTATGGCCATATTTGAATCCAGTATATTTTGCAAGATTTGTAGAGGCCTCGGCCATTGATATTATGTAATATGCAGGTATGGCTTTGTCTATGAAGGGTATATCTACATGCTCTACTTTGTATCCGCTATTCTGAAGCTTTGATATAAACCTATCGAATCTGCTTAATATTTCTTCATCGACATTCTTCATGAGCTGGTTTATTATTATGAGCTTGCTTTTTCTTTCATCAGAGACTTTGTTGTCCACACATGTTGTATCATATTTGTCCCTGCCCTTTATAATATCGAATACATACCTTATGTCAGACGCACTTCTTGATATTATGCCTATCTTATCAAGAGAGTTTGCGTAGTCTATTAGGCCGTATCTTGACACAAGACCATAGGTAGGGGTAAAACCAACAACCCCACAAAATGAAGATGGGCATGATATAGAGCCACCTGTCGATTCAGCAATTGCTGTGTGATACTTTAAGATTGAAACTGCTGCAGCAGAGCCAGAACTTGACCCACCGGCAACCCTGGTTTCATCAAAAGGGTTGCGTACTGGATTTGCGCAATTTATTCCGAATGTTCCAAAACCAAATTCATCCATATTGGCCTTTCCGAGAAAGCCGAAACCTTTGCTTTTTAACCTCTCCACTGCAGTTGCATCGAAAGGAGGCAAGTATCCTTCAAGTGTTTTTGATGAAGCAGTAGATTCTACTCCTTTAACGCATATATTGTCCTTCACACTAAAAGGGAATCCGTAATTTATTTCACGATTTATATTGTTGAAAATATGAAGCCTTCCATTAATGCCTTCAAGCTCATTTACGAGCTTTTTATAATAATCATCATGCTTATTTGTGCAGGAAAATTCCTCGATATAGCGCTTCATATCTTAGGCCCCACAACATAGAATCGGTATATTTTTGAATTTTTAAGTATCTGGTCAGTATTAGGGAATGGCTCTACGTTGTCGCTTCTTTTATTGCTTGGTATATCTATTGCCTGATATGATGGAGAATATTTGCTGCACTCTACTGACTCTATTGTGTTGAAATACTCCAATATATTATCTATATCGGATTTTATTTTTTTATTATCTTCTTCGGAAAGTCTCAGTCTGCATGTTTTTAGAAGCCGGTCAAAGTCCTTGTCTTCCATAACCTTACCTAATTTACCTGATCAAATAAACATTGTAAGAACATATTTATATGATTTGGCACAGAATAAGGTCTTGTGCCAAGGTGGCGGAATCCGGTATCGCGCTGGTCTTGAGTTTACCTCAAGAGCTGATCTTGATGATGCAAAAAGCCAACCAGTTCCCGCAAGGGATTTAGGGTTCAAATCCCTACCTTGGCGTTTGCCTTAACATTCGGTTTGATGTGGTCACGCGTATACGAGCATTTTGAATAGTATAAACGCGCAAACCGCGTAACATCCTCTTGATATACAAGTTCAAACTTGCAAGACAAGGCGACCTAAGAGCCTCCAGAACAGGAGAGGCTTATAGTAATTTCCAAGTTAGCATTTGGCAACCTGTGCGAAACCGTAGCAAGGTATTACGATTCTTACGTTGGTCAAGTTTAGCGTATAAGAAGTAGGCTTAATATACAACTTTATCTACAAAGCTTCAAAGGATATCCTTTTGGTCGGATTATAACTGCTTTGGTAGTATATGGCATCGGTATGTAAAAGGAGGTTTCAACATCAAGTCGATATCACGCTTACACTCCCGCTACCTTCGTTTGCAACATAAATGTAGTTATCCCCTGATGTCACGCCTGCAGAGTTCCATCCGACCGTTAGATATGTGCTGGAGAGGGTGTTATTTACAGTATTTATTAGGGTTACATGCTTGTTGCCAATGCCGCTTACATACATGTAGCCGTTTGAGTATGCGATTCCGACTGGCCAACCAACAAAAGTGGGTTCTCTTATACTTATGTTCTGTGTAACATTTTTAGTCGTCGTGTTTATGGCAACTACCTGTTCATTTCCCAGGAGTGTGACATAGACATAACCATTATTTCCGTAGGCTATCGCAGCAGGCTGTTCCCCTACACTTACATTCTTCATGAGTGTGTTATTTGTAGTGTTTATAATGCTAACAAATGACGGTGAGCCTCCGTTTATGTTTAAGATGTACACATACCCGTTTGCATATCCCACCCCAGAAGGCATGAAAGGATCACTGACATTTTTTATTGTCAGCCCGGTAGCCGCATTTATGATGCTGACGTTATTTCCCCCAAAATCGGCAACATACAGATAGCCATTGGCGTATGCTATGCCGGATGGTTCCTGTCCAGTACTTATCGTGCCAGTTACAGAATTTGTCTTTGTGCTTATAACACTGACATTATTGCTTCCATAATTTGTTATGTATATATTGTCATTGCCATATGCTATGCCGACAGGTCCTGTGCCATGTCCTACACCAGTGTAATAATCATTTTCAAATAATTCATTTGGATGCAATCCGACAGTTATATTCTTCGTTATAGCATAGGTCGAGGCGTTTATAACCGTGACAACATTTCCGGAATTTTGCACCACATACAGATAGCCATTGGCGTATAATATACTATTTGGATGCCCACCCACAGTAATGTTCATAACCAGTTTACCTATCTGGGAACTTTGATTTGCAGTAGATGTTGCTGGGAGCTGCTCACAAAGCGGAGGACTGGAACTGGTATTAATGTAAAAGCCGGAAGGGCATTGATAAGGTTGACACTTTGGAGGATTGGCGCTGGTATTAAGATATTCTCCAGACGGACAGCCTGGATACGCAGTGGTAAGTACAGAAAAGCCCGACCCCTGTGAAGGACTTGGGCTTTTAGATGGCAATAGAAGAACTGCGGCAACTATAATTATGATTATTATTACAAACCCTACCAACGCTGTATTCTGCTTTACCTTTACCATAGTATGAATTGAGTCGTAAGATTTAATAACTTAACCTCGTCTATGTTCTCCTCTGTAATGGACCGCTTATACCCTTCCGAAGCCTTGGCGTCAAGCCAAGATGCAAGGTCGTCGCTAAGAAATACTACAATTTTCCTGCTTTTCATGATGTCTTCCCAGGTATCCAGAATATCTTTTACCTTAGTATATGATTATATAGACGAGTAAATATATAAAGATATAGGAGTTAATGGAAGTTTGAGTATAGTCAGACGCATAATAGGATTTGTAACAACCAGCCCGCCGTTCTACCTTGGCGTGTATTTTTAGTTTAGCTTTGGTAAATTTCGTCGTGATGAGCGTAATCTTCAATCCAAACGGTGTAGGCAGATTTATCTACATAGTAAGTTATTACAAAACTTTTCAACATATGCACTCTCCTTAGGTATTTCCTACTCGCAGTAGGATGGTCTACCTAAGAGCATATCCATTTTGTCGTCATAGATAAAATAACAGCATTTTGTGCATAAGTTACTCAAATATACCGTATTGAATAATTATCTGGTTTTCTGAGGATTTCGCGGTACAAAGCCACGTGACTGTATTAATTTAAATATGAGAATAGATAATAATATCTTATAGGTTTTTATGGCAGAAGAAAGGGATTTGGTATCGATTTTAAGGGAGAAACAGCTTATTAGGGTAGCCTATGATATAGACCAGACTACTGCCTTGGTTCATCCCCTCATGATTTCAAATTTCAATGTGGCAAATGGAACAAACTTCACTGTTAAGGATCATGTTGACTGGGATTTCAAGGCTCTTGGGTCAAATTACATGGAAATGATGCCGTTTTATGCCAAGGTTTGGATAAACCAATGGAGGCAGATACCACTTCTTGGTAATGCTGACAACATTAAGGATATTGGCAGATATTATGACTTCAGCTTTCTTACCACAAGAAGCCTAACAATGGCGGAAGTCACTGGCAGGACCATAAACACGATGGGCAAATGGCTAAAGATGAAGAAGCTTGATGGCATTCCTGTCGAGATATGCGATCCTAAGCAGAATAAGGCAAGGGATTTCGATCGCGACGTCTACGTGGACGATTCACCTAGACTTGCAGATACAGTGCAGAATATGGAGGGAAAATTCATGTTGTTAATAGACCAGAGATATAATAGGGAGGTCAAGGACACTGACAATATAATGAGAGTAACTGCAGATGATGCAGCTAAGGTTTTGATGAGCGCCGCCAGAATTGAATCAGTGAGAAAGGTCAGGAGAATATAGATTATTTATTATTATTTTCGTACCTTAATTAATTAGGGGCTTTGATATGTCTAATTCAGGAAAATTGATAATAATAACCGGGCCGATGTTCGCTGGGAAGACCACCAGACTTATAAAAGAAATGCGCAATGCGCAAAAATCTAAAAAACGCGTCATACTATTCAAATCAGCCATAGACAATAGATACAGCGAATCTGAGGTAGTATCACATGATGGAGACAAGCTTCCTGCTGCCACTTTACCTGATGGAGAGAAATGCATTGAAACGCTGCTTGAAGCAGCCAAAAATTATGATGTAATTGGGATTGATGAAGGACACTTCTGGGATACTACAGATGGATTCGCGAAGACGTTGAATGAAATTGCCTTTAAATCAAAGTCAGTCTATGTTTCTATGCTTAATCGTCACTCGGACGATGGAAATTCATTCAATGTGGCAAATGAGCTCCTGCCGCTTGCAGATTATGTGGACTTTGTAAAGACAAAATGCTCAAAGTGCGGAAAGAGGGCATCTTTTACTCAGAGAATCACGCCTTATCCCGTTCTTGATGGAAAAATAGCATATGTTGGCGGCAAAGGAGATTATGAGGCAAGGTGCAGAACCTGTTTTACACCTACACCAAAGGAATAGGTAAGTATCAGCGTCCCGATATTGTAAATAACCTTAACATCAGTCTAATTAGACAGAGTAGTATAAAAATAAGGAGCATAAGATAGAACCGAAGATACGATAGCCAAAATTAATGCAGTGATAGACTATAAGGTATCTAAATATAGAGGCATAATAAAAATGTGAAGCTGGAGCCCATAGCAAATGAAGAATTCAACGCGCTGGTGGAATTAGAATTGACCGGTGCAGATGAGAGGCCATGGCTTGTGACTCAATTTGCATTTATTGCAGAGCATGCCATAGAGGTAGATGCAAAGAATTGGACAAAAGAACTGCTGAATAAAGCAAAAAAATTTATACAGAATGCATTGAGGCTGGCGGAGATTTTTCTGAACTCCAAGATATACCACAGACGCTGAAAACTGTTAATAAAAAGTTAATAAAAACGCAATAGATAATAACTTAGAGAATGTAGGATGCTCATCTATTTCAATGATTTTGCTCCTGCTTTTGAGCCCGCTGAGAATGCATATGCCCGATTTTTTCACGTTGAAATGCTCTGATAATATCTCAATCAGCCTTTCATTTGCCCTGCCTCCGTTCGCAGGTGCATCCACTCTTGCCTTATAATTTGCATCTGAAACCTTTATGACCCCAGCCTTCTTTGCATTAGCCGTTACCCTTACTGATATACGCATGCATTTATATCTAAAGATCAGCTTTTAACTATTATGTTATTATATGGTGCACCTGCAGCGCGATTATCCAAACGCCTTTTGTCTTACCTTCACGACAACTAATATATTTGCCGAGCTTGCAAAGTCCCTGCCTTGCGGCTCCTTTGCCGCAAACTTCATTTCAACATTTCCACTAAACTTTCTATAGTAACTACTACCGCTTCATTTAGATTCTTTTTAGCTCCTTTAAATATTTATGTGTGGATGATTAAACTGATTTTAAGTTGACGTAATCAAAAGGCTTCTGGATGCGTGCTGAACATGACTTATTGAAGGCCATTGTTCTAGCAGTAGCGATACTTGATTTGGGATCGGCATACATATTATTTTCATACCAGCAATTGCTATCATTCTGGGCAATGGCAAGCCTTCTGCTCCTGATGCTGCTATCCTTTATATTTATGTTTTTGATTGATGAGTTGTCATCAGGCAGAATTTATGGTTTGGCAGGACCAGCAATCTTATTCTTATTATCAGCAGTGTTGCTTCTATACTCGATTTCGTATGATTGGAGCGTTATAACACATGGATTTTATGCGAATTTGGGCGTGCCTATATTACTTGCATTTATTTCGTCGTTGATAATTTTAGCTTTTGGAGTATTTTCAAAAAGAAAAATACATGACCTTCGCTTTTATATGTCGTTTATAGCATTTGCCGTACTGCTTACTTTAATAGCGCTACTAGTCACAAATTATTTTGGAATATCCAGCTCATATACCCCTACAGACGAGGCTGCATTTAACTATTATTCGGCGTATCTTGCAATGCACATGCAAAATCCATATACTTCAAATATGTCTACGGCGCTTTCAACTTATAGAATAATTCCGATACCGCTAGTGAACGGCAGTTCAGAAGTATATTACGGTTACCCTCCCCTCAGTTTTATAACATTCCTTCCGTTAGTGCCATTTTGGCCAGATGCATATGCACTTAAACTACTCACTATACTATTCGCTTCGCTTGGAGCATTAATCATGTATTATAAATCAAGATCAAATAGATACATGATTTTTCCAGTATTTTTATTCCTTGCATTCAGCTTTTCATTCAGTCCGGTGTCAAATACTTACTTGGCGATATCGATATTGTTAGTTCTTGCATTTGTTGCTATGACTAAAAAACAGCCTACGCTTTCGGGGATATTACTTGGAGCGGCATTTGGAATACACCAAGCGTCGTGGTTTGCTGCGCCTTTTTTCCTAATATTCACTTATAACAATTTTGGCAAGGGTGCGCTTGTAAGGCAGCTGGCAGGAGCGGCTGCTGTTCTGTTATTAATAAGCCTGCCTTTTGTCCAGACGCCAACCACATATGTAGGGAACCTATTTGGCTTATTTGGGAGATCAAACACACTGTTAGGAGTAAACCTTGCAGGTTTGATGATAGGATCCTTTGCGGTTCCAAATACAATAATCGTTTTCTTTGCCGTGTCTGCTTTTCTACTTTCAATTATACTGTATTATCTTTATGAAAAGAGCTTTGCGTCACTTATTGCCCTTGCACCTGCATTCATATTCATCCTGTCATGGAAAAGCACAATAAGCTACAGTATGCCATACATTGTTCTATTTGTTGCAATGACATTCTGGGAAGGAAAGAACACTTTGAATGATAGATTTAAAGATAAAAGATGGGCGCTTGGAGCTGTAATGTCGCTGTTGCTTGCATTTTTAGTGCTGTCAACCTATTATCACGCGCAATACGTAAACAACCCAGCATTAAACATATCGGAAATGTACTTTGAATTGCAGCATCCGCCGACCTACTTGAATAATACCATTATTAGAATGCAGTTAGATGTGACAAATTACATGCAATCGAACCAAACTGTGCTTTTCTTAATATTTAGTTCGAATCCATATGGTTATGACTGGCAACCGTTCCCGTCCTACCACATACCTCCTGGAAAAACCGGAAATTACTTGATAAATGCAATGATACCACTGAATAAAGACACTGAAATAGGAGTCATAATCATAAATAAAAATTACATCAGGCTTACTACGCTTAATTATTCTTATATAACGTAATTAGGGCTGAATATAACTTATGTCTTTTATTCCGATAATAGTTATTGCCGTAGTGTTCATACTCATTGCAATTAGGCGCGTCGGGACGATATCCTTAAAAATATGGAAAATAATGCTACTTGGTGCCGTTTTTGTACTGGTAACTGCACAAATATCCCCACAAGCGGCAGTTGCCTCCATAAACTGGCAGGTGATGCTGTTCCTGTTTGGCATGTTCATAATAGCTTCTGCACTTGAAAAGAGCAATTTGCTTGCAACCATTACTTATTTTCTGTTCAATAGATCCAAATCAGTTAATGCAGTTGTGCTTACCGTGCTTTTTGCAATGGGCATATTATCTGCATTTATTGTAAATGACAGTCTTGCAATAATAGGCACGCCAATAATGATATATGTTGCTAGAAAACAAGGCATAAATCCCAAACTGCTTGTTTTGTCACTCGCATTCGCAATAACTATAGGGAGTGTTTTCAGCCCCATAGGTAATCCACAGAATCTGCTCATAGCCTCTACGGGAAAGATTTCCCACCCGTTCATCACTTTTTGGGAATACCTATTTCTACCAACGATGATAAACCTGATTATTGCATTTGCTTTCCTGCGGATATTTTATAGAGGTAGCTTCACTAGAAAAAGACTGAAGCATGTAAAAGAAAAAGTAAGCGACCCTGCACTCGCAAAAACCACGACATACTCCCTGGCATTGCTGGCTGCGCTGATACTCATCAACATAGCGCTCGAGATTGAAGGCATATCTGCGGGGCTTGGTCTTGCATATATAGCGCTTTTGGCCGCGCTACCCATAGTTATATTGAACAAGAGGCGCTTTGAAATAATAAGGAATGTTGATTACAATACACTGATATTCTTTGCTTCGCTGTTCATACTTGTGCAAAGCGTATGGAATACTGGTTTCCTCCAATCGCTGATTTATGGCTTTGGACTTGATGTGACCTCTGTGATCAATATATTTGTGATAAGCGTTGTAGCAAGCCAATTCATATCAAATGTGCCGCTTACGGTACTTTACCTTCCGCTTCTGTCAACTGCGAAGAATATTATGATATCATTGCTGGCACTTGCGGCAGGCAGCACTATTGCAGGAAACTTCACTATTCTTGGTGCAGCAAGCAACGTAATAATAGTGAATAATCTTGAGAATAAGCACAACGAAACGCTGACATTCTGGGAATTTGCAAGGATAGGGATACCGCTGACTATAGCAAATACAATAGTATACATATTATTTCTTAAGCTTCTGTAAGCTTCCTACAGCAAAACACTATAGCCAATTTATTATGATTGGGAAACATTACTAACGGATTATTCGCTTAGGCTCCTTTGTAAAAAAAGCCGCGTTCATTTGCTTCGCAAAGCCATAGCGCTCCTTGATCTTTTTTATCTCAGATTCAAGCTCCCTTGTTTCGCTACTCTTTGAAAATGCCCTGACATCACTTAATTTTAGTACATTAACAGCTATCTCTATATCGGAAGCAACATCTGCAAGATTGTGCGCTTGGATCATGTATGTGCTGCCAAGCCCCAATTCTGGCCCTTTTTTCTCCCAATTTATCCTTTCTATTATATCTTCATTTGTAGTTGTTGACGGTCTTGAAAGCACGAGTGCATGGCCTTTTGTATCATCGAAACTAAGCTTGTCAGTTTGCACGAGTTCGCTTAAGACATCTATGTTTCTATTGCCAAGCAAATCCGTTACAGCTTCTGACTGAATTTTAAGATTAAGTCTTTCTAGGGCTTCCAAAGTGATTGCATCCTTACCCTTAAACTGCTGCACAAGGTCAGAGTACAATTTTGGAGCAGTACTGCCCCCATTAATAATTGACGATACAAATTTAATGGCACCACAATCTGTATGCGGCAGTAGGATTATTCTTTCTGTATTTTTTGTTATAAGCTTATTGAGAGACTCTCTCTCTGTAAGCACATTTGCTCCGGCATTCCTTAGAGAAACAGAATTTGGATGCTCTAGCATCAATTGATCCACATATCCGTTCAACCTTCTGTCCATACACGCCAATATTATTGTCTCTCCATCCATTTCATTACCTAAAATATCATGCAATAATTATATTTATAGCTTTGCAAATACCCTGCAAAATCACGGAGAAAGTCTGTTTGACATCCTTGGAAACGGTATTGCATCACGTATGTGATCCAGATTGAGCATCCATTTTATCAGTCTTTCCATCCCCATTCCGAAGCCGGCATGCGGAACGGATCCATAGCGCCTAAGATCCATCCACCATTTGTAGTTATCTAGGTCAAATTTTATTCCTTTGGCATTTTCTACCTCTTTAATACGCTCAGTAAGCTCATCATACTTCCATATTCTCTCACTGCCGCCAATTATCTCGCCGTGCCCCTTGGGTGCCTGCAGGTCAGAGCAGAGTACAGTCCTCTCGTCCTTTGGATTTACAGGCATGTAGAACGGCTTTATCTCTCTAGGCCAATTATAAACGAACATGGGTTTGTCTTCGGATTCGGTAAGCGCACGTTCATGTTCCACTCCAAAATCATCGCCCCATTTCAGATTGAAACCTTTTTCATTTATCATTGAAAGAGCGTCCTCATAGCTCACTCTTTTGAATGGAGGTTTTATGTTCAGTAGGCTTTCCTTACTCACCCCCAAAATTGATAGTATCTCTTCATGATCCTTTGCAAGCCTGTTTGCTATATTTGATATGAGCTTTTCCTGTAATAACATGCTTTTTAGGTTGTCAAAACGCATCATCTCGGGTTCAAGGTGCCAGTATTCTGCAAGATGTTTTGTAGTCCTCGAATTTTCTGCCCTGAAAGATGGGGCAAGAGAATATACCTTTTCTAGCGAAAAGGACATTGCTTCGGCATAAAGTTGCGACGATTCGGTAAGATATGCCTTGGTACCGAAGAAATCTGTCTCAAAAAGATCTGAACCAGTCTCTCCTCCGGCTCTTGTTAGCACGGGCGGAGTTACCTCAAAAAAGCCGTCCTTATCTAAAAACTCTCTTGAATACCTGAAAATATATGATCTTGCTTTCATTATATTTATCATTTTTTGGCTTCTGAGCCACAAATGCCTGTTATCAAGAAGCAGTTCTGTGCTTTGATATTCGGTTATTGGAAAAGGTTCGGATATATGTATATTTCTAAAGGATTTTGCACACATCTCAAAGCCCGAAGGCGATCTCTTGTCTTCCTTCACTATGCCAATGACTTCTACACTTGATTCTATGGTTGCGGCAGACGCCATGTTCCACGATTTATCGTCAACTTCCGCCTTTTTCACTGCAACTTGAATAAGGCCAGTAACATCTCTCAGTATTATGAATAATATGCCCCCACTCTCCCTCTTTCTGTGTATCCACCCATAAAGCTTTACTTTCTTACCCAAGCGTTTTGTAGCTGAATTGATATTCATAGCCATAACCAAATCTAATTCTACATATAGTTATTTTATGGTTTGTCTAATTGATTTCTCTTATCTTATTATGGTAGAATTGCAGCCGGTTACTGCAGAAAGCTGACCGCTTATTATGAGCTTAAGATACCCTATCATTGGCAGAGTACCTACAACATATCCTACAACATCTTTAGATACAACAGGATAGTTTCCAAACTCTATGTCAAGTCCGGGATTATTATCGCCTTTTGTCAGAAAGTAATAGTTATTGCCCGATTTTATTGAGGCATATAGCCGATGTATTATATCACCGCTGAAAGTATCATTGGCTATTGTTCTGTACACGATTATGGGATTGCTGTAATTCTCAAAAATTGTATGGTTGCCTATTGTGATGCTGCGCGTCTCTACAATCCTTTCTACGATTCCAGCATTATTTACATTCCCTATCGAATAATTATACTTGATGAGGTTGTATCCCTGATTTCCGTTTATCCTGCATCTGTAAAATTCGTTTTCACTGCCCACAGAAGCAAATGTACTGAGGCATTTGGTATTGTATAGTGCTACAGGAAAATTTCCGTTGCCTATTATGTCGCTTATTTCAGATGCATTATTTGGATTGTATGCGTAAAAGGCCAGGAATTCGCTGTCCATATTTGCAACTGTTTTATTCATCATTGATGGGGATACATTAATGACAGGTACATTATTCAGTGACAGAAATGAAGAAATGTTAGAGATCCCGTGTAGCGCCACAATATCTCCACGCTGGAGGGACGGAAGCATGCTGCAGCTTGCAACTACATCTATCGGAGAACTCGTGTCTAGTATTATACTGAGTAAAAGCCAGAAGACAAAGACTGCAACCAGTGCAATACCTATATCATATATGCTCTTTCTTATCCCTTCCTCCTTTACACTCGCCTTGAATTCCATTGCAAGTGTGACTATTATAAGCACAAATGCAATGACCCCTATTATGATATTGTTCTGGAGCGCATATGCGATTATTGATAATGCTATTAGTATGTACAGTAAAAGTATGGTGTAATTCCTTGAACCACTTCCTTTAACACTGTGGTAATTTTTATTCTGTTTGGATTTCAACACATCAGCTTCTTTCTTACTGCTTGTTCTTTATTGCACTTGCTATGTCTATCCCATATGCATTAGACTCTTTTGACGGCCCCATTGTAACGCCTATTGCGGCGTCTGCATTAACTATAAGGGAATTGTTGTGGCTTATTACTATGAACTGTGCTTCATTACTCATCTGTTTTATCAGTTTGGACAGAATTTTGGCATTTTCCGGATCTAGAGCCGCATCCACTTCATCAAACAGGTATAAAGATGATTTCTTGCAGAGGTGTATTGAGAATAGCATCATAAGTGCAACCATGGCTTTCTGGCCTCCGGAGAACGATTTAAGGGGTATGTCTGTTTTCCCATCATTTATCTTTATATATATGCCGCTGTTCAGTGGATCTTTTTCATTCTCCAGAAGGATCATGGCCTTTCCGCTGAATACGTAATTATAGAGCCTGCTGAAGTTTTTATTGACCTGATTCAACACATCCATAAACGCTTGAAGCTTCTTTGAATCTGCTTCTTCTATAGCCTTCACTACGGCATCTTTTTCTGATTGCAGAGTCGCAACCTTTAACTGAGCCTCTTCAACAAATTTCTTCTTTTCATTGTACACTTCAGGTGCCTTGAGATTCACATTGCCTAGCTCATTTAATTTCTCAGTTATTAGCTTAACTTCAGTCTGCATCTCGTCTACACCGAGTTTTATTATCTCCTGTGTATTTTCTGATGTGGATAGCTCTGCATTTATATCGTTAAGGCTTGTCTGCGCCTGGCTAGTTTTAATCTTGAAATCGTTTATCTGCCTTTCGAAGTTTGATATCTCAACTTCTAGTTTTCCATATTCCTGACTTATTGCGCCCACTTCAGAATCTATTGAATTAAGCCTTGAATATGAATTGCTACTCGAATCTTTCTTTGACTTTAGCTCTTTCATTATACTGTCCCTTGACTTATTAAGGACGTCCCTTCGCATCTCCTTTTCACCAAGTGCGGATTTGAATTCGCGGATATCAGACTGTGACTTTGATATTGTTGCTGAAAGCTCGGATATCCTTTGATTAAACATTTCTATCTCCTTAGAAAGTTCGGCAATTTTTATCTTTTGTGATTCTATTTCGTCCCTGATTTTATTTGCAGTGTCCCTATTTTCCTTGAGCCTTTTGGATTTTTCAGTGTTGGCAGTGGACGACGAAAACTTGCTCATTACCATTGATTTGTCCTTCTTATATGTTTCCACTACAGATATCAGTTCAAGTTTTTCCCTGTCCTTCGATTCAATTTCACTCTTTATTTTTTTTATGCTCTCCTCGATTTTCTTCAATTGGTCCTTTGCAGAAGATTGCTGCTTCAAAGATTTTGAAATATCCGATTCTATAGACTTTAACTCAGAAGACATGCTACTTAATTTTACTTCACTCATGTATCTGTCCTTGTCTGAGATTTTCAGTTCCTCCTCCGCAACTATAAGGCTGTTGTTCGCATCCGATTTATCTTTTTCAAGCAAGTTTATTTTTGCCACTATTGTTGCAAGCGATACGCGTTTTGATGATCCTCCGGAGATTATTCCAGATTGCTCTATAAGTTCTCCTTCAAGCGTCACATATCTGTGCTTCCCTATACCATACTTCTTAGCTTCGTTAGGATTGTCGACCAAAAATGTGTTATTGAATATGTATGAAAACACGTTTGTGAACTTTGGCTTGAATTTGATAAAGTCAATGACAGATTTGAGCTCGGGGTCCTCCTTACGGAGCTTTTCTATGTTTAACTCGGCTATCGGTATGAAAGTCGCTCTTCCAAGATTGTTTTTCTTAAGATAATCTATTATTGTATTAGCAACGGAGATGGAATCTACTACAAAATATTCGAACCTGCTGGCAGCTGCAGCCTCTATCGCATATGTATATTTAGGATCATACTCGCATAAAGATGATGCCTTGCCATAGAATCCTTCCGCTTCGCTGAACTTTGAAGCTATTCTTCCGGAAAAGCCAGCTTCCCTCGACTGAGCTATTGCCTTCTGCTCTTTGAATGTGAGCACTTCTGCATCAAGCCCAGAAATCTTGAGCAAGAGATCTGATATCACTTGCTTTAGCTTTGTGGATTTTGCAGCTGACTTTAAAATAGAATCTTTGGCATCTGCAATGGCCTTTTGGATATCGGACTTTTTTGTGCCTGATGATTTTATGGCTTCTTCAACATCGCATAGCGACGCTTCGATATCCTTTGATTTTGAGAGATGCAGTGAAAGTTCTGACTGCAGTTTTGATATGTACCCTTGTACGTCAATTATTGCGGAGTCTGCTTCAGATATCTTAGAGTCTATTTCCTTAAATTCCTTTTCGAAGCCTGCGGCATCAGTGAATAGATCAATGTTTGGCATCTTCGATTGCAACGCGCTGATTGATTTTTCGATAGATTGTATTGACAATCCGTTTGATTTCACTTTTTCCCTGAGAGACTTTGACTCGGCATTGGATTTATCAAGAATTGACAAATTATCTGCAACTGATTTGTGCAATGAAGGGATTTCAACCTCTAGCTGTACGAGCTCCTTTGTTATGTTTTCAAGCTTTGCATTTGTCTCGCTGAATGCGGAACTTATTTTATTGAGTTCGTTGGTTATCTGCTGCCTTTCCTCGTTTAACCGTTCACGATGGGATCTTATTTCATTAAGCCTTGAAACTGAATCGTTTTTCTTTGAATCCAGTATTGCCATATCTCTCATATTCGTTTCAAAAATGCTGCTTAGCTCTTTCTGCCTTGATATTAATATGCTATACCTGAGCGCTTTCTGCCTCTGTCCCAGCTTCATGAATTTCTCGGCCTGCTCTTTTTCATGCTCAAGCTCATTTAAGAAACCGAGTCTCTCATTAAGCACCGCATTAGACTCGCTTATCTTCTGATCGACTTTATCAAGATTTTGCATTGCTTCCTTTATTTTTTCATTGAACTCGCTTATCCCAGCCGCAGTGTCTATGAGCTCCCTCCTGCCGTTCGAATTTAGATTGGCTATCCTTGATATCTCACCCTGGGGTATGGTTGTGGTGTCATCAACCTTCAAACCGTTTGCAGACAGAAATTCCACAACCTCCTTTCTTGTCATCGTCTTTCCATCAAACCTGTACGAAGATTTTCCATCTGACTTTATGTATTTTGTTATTGACACCGACTTGCCATCGCCCTCAAATTCCATCTTAACATGTGCAACAGTAGGTTCATCCTGTCTCCTCTTTACATTCCGGTTTATAAGCTCGTCAAGCCTGTCGACCCTTAGCGTCTGCAATGAAGATTCCCCAAGCCCGAATATTAGAGCATCAAATATGACCGATTTTCCACTGCCATTCGGTCCGACAACACACGTGAATCCCTTGCTCAGGAGCAGATTAGCATTCCTGAATGATTTGAATTTATCAAGAATTACGGACTTCAAGTACAGCATTTCCGGGCACCGATCGCAATATATGGATGCTTATATTATATTTTTAAGCCTTTCCTTCATTTTTCTTCCTTAAATGAAGAGCAATGAAGGTGTTTATGTGCTGACTTGTAGAAATCCCGATAATCTTGCCTTTCTTTGTGATTGCGGCAATCTTGAAAGGATTAGATTCTATATTTGGCAGGGCATCGGTTATTTTTGCGGCATAGTTTAAGTTCGGTATCGGAACTGCAAGCTCCCCTATGATCTCTGCCTTATTCAAAGCCTTCCTGTCAAACACATTGACTATAGCATATTCTCCTTTAGGCGTCTTTGTGAGTATTGTATACTCCCTCTTTTTGCCGATTATATCATAAAGTACGTTCGGATTCGAATCATAATCTACTATTGCAAAATTCTTGCTCATGGTTTTAGATATCGGCATGCCATGAGTATCGCGCCTAAGCTTTACCGATTCCTCTTCTGCCAATACCCCTTGATAAAGGAAAAATACTATTATAAAGTCCCATATTAATATTATAACCTTTGAACTAAAGGAATATCTGATTGGAGACATTATGAATAATATCGTTGCAGCTATTATTAGGCCCATGACATACCTACTCACTCTTGCAGTCTTCATTGTTGCTTCGTAAAAATCATATTTCTTCTCAAGATAGCTCCTGAGCACTCTCCCGCCATCCATTGGAAATGCTGGAAGAATATTGAACGCCCCCAAGAATATGTTTATAACAAACAGATACTGCACTATGAAAGTAATTATTCCTGGAGGGGTGAATATCACTAAAATGCCAAATAACCCTCCAAGGAACAGGCTCATTATCGGTCCTGCAATAGAAATGTTGAATTCTACACGTGGATTTATGTTTATTTCTTCTATCATAGATGCGCCGCCTATTGGAAGAAGAACTATTCTGCTGACTTTTATCTTGTTGCGCAAGGCAGTAATTGAGTGGGAAAGTTCGTGTATCAGAACACATACAAAGAGGAGTATCCATATAAGGCCCAGGAGGGGAGATATGAAAATGAATAGCAATATAAGCAGGATGAACATCCAATGCAGTTCAATGTCTATTCCAGCTATCCTCCCTATCCCTATAGAGCCATTAGACATTCCAACCAACACTAACATTTTTCCATAAAAGTTAATAACCCTTTTTACCTCTTTTATTCATGGCGATCTCATTCTTGAAAGGTGTGCCTGCATTATTCATAGAAAGGGAGAAATTGGTGGTAGTTGGCGACATCCATATAGGCATTGGGGAGAAATACAGAAATTCTGGGATTGAATTTCCAAATGATGCAGAAAGAACAGGACATGAAATCATGTCCATCTGTAATAATAACGATGCTGCCGGGATTGCAATGCTAGGAGACGTAAAAGACAGGATTTCCAGGCTGACCGTTGAGGACATGCGCGGAATGAGGGATTTTTTTGCGCAGATTGCAGATACGGATATATACATAGCTAAAGGAAACCATGATGCATACATTGATGCCATACTTTCGGATATTGGAGTAAAAGCAACCATAAAAAAGGAAATAGTGCTTTCTGACGTGGCGCTTATACATGGGAATTCGATGCCTTCTGAAGAAGCGATGAAAAAAGATTATTTGATATGCGGACATAGCCATATGGCTGCTCTTGTAAATGGAATAGATAGAAAGGCATGGCTTGTAGCTCGGGCAGGAGATAATATCAGTAAATTTTACAAAAAACATAACAAAAACATAAAGCTTGTGGTAGCCCCGGCATTCAACAGGCTCATCATAGGCAGCAGAATAGGGTATTCGTCTGCAAAACACCTGCCTCTGCTCAACAATAATGTCTTTGATTTGAAGAAGGCGACTGTATATGATCTTTTTGGCAATGAGCTTGCATGATTATTGCTTGCGCATGACCGATTTTATCTGTTGGTTTTTGACCGAGTTTCCGAATATTTTTTGGTATTTTTTCAATTTTTCTATGTTGCTGTCCAGCTGTTTTATGCTGTTGGGATGTTCTGCCTTAATTTTTTCGTAGATGGTATCGAGCCATGAAAAGAACCTTTTCTTGTCTGCAATAAATTCAGCGAGCCTGGCGCCTGGCGCCATTATGAAAAGGGAGCCGTCGTTGCTAAGATATACAATTCTCCTTGATTTTAGCCATTCTAACGCACGTTCATTGCTATTATGAAAAAATTCATTATAGCGAACCCAGTTAAACTCATTTAATCCTGTAATTTTGATGCCGGAATTATTGTATATGTCTTCAAGGAGGTTTATCTTTGATATGAATGTAAAGGATATACCGTTATTTTTAATCCTTAAAAGAATTAGCTCACTTAACAAGTCTTCAGCATTTGTTAAAGTTTCTTTTTCTCTAACCTGTTCTGCAGAAGCGTACAGCTCTTTTAAAAATTCTTTTTTTGAACTGCACACTTTTTTACTTTCTGCACCCATATGATCGCTATATCGGATTCGGCTTGAATTTTTCCTTCACTTCATGCATCCTTTCAGTTACTTTGCGCTTCCATGCATCAAATGACCCCAGATCTTTTGGATAGTTGTTGTAGTGCTCATTCATTTCTTTCATTACCTTTACGCAATAAAGGAGATTCTTGAACGCGTTGATATTTGATATTCCGCTTAGTACCTTGTTGAATGTGCTTGCTATCGATATCTTTGGTATATTGCCATAGCTTATCTCTACAGCTTCCTCTTCAGTAAGGAACCTTGATATGCCATAGTTTATCAAATCATTGTTAAGCGATTGGAGATATATCCTGAAAACCTCAAGTCCGGCAGTTTTGTTACCATATACTTCATTGTACCAGAGATTATATTTCCACAGAAACTCCATGCTTGTATCATTTGAAGCTATCGCTTCGGCAGCAATCTTTCCTGCCATAGTTCCAGCAGTCATTGCAGGCCCGATTCCACCTGCACTTATGGGATTCGGCATGGCCATACTGTCCCCAGCACCCATATAACCTGGGTAGACAAGACTATCCAACTGACGCCTTACAGTTACAGACCAGTATCCTTTACCATTTGAGTCTTGCCCGTCTATAGTTGGATCCTTTATGCAGGGATTCCATCGCACATACTGGTCTATAAGCATATGGAGAGTGTCTTTCCTATTGAGCTTCGCATTTCTGATTTCCAAAGACTTTTTCTCTGTTCCTATACCGACGTTTATCCTTCTTCCGGATTTTGGAAATACCCACCCATAGCCACCAGGCGCAAGCTGCTGATTCAGATGTATAATGGCATTTTTTGGATCATAGTAATTGGTATCTGCACCTTCGGCGGGATTGAATTTATATATATATCTGCCGGTCGATTCGATGTCATCTATGCTTATATTATTCTCTATGAAGTCGTTCTTTGGCAGTTTCCTTCGTATGGTGCTTGCTATACCTAAAGTGTCTATGACTATCTTCGCATGATACTTTACCTGATTGCCTTTTTCGTCGCGCCCATATACGCCAACTACCTTTTGATCGGATATTATTGGTCCTTCAACTTCGTGCCTTGGCCTGTAGTCCACGCCGTTTTTCACTGCGAAATCTGTGATTACCTTTGCAAGTTTAGGCCTATCCAAGCTGTATCCTGCACCTTCAAACTGGAGTTTTCTGGTGAAATCGGGGCTGATTACCTGCACACCGTCCACTTTGACATCAAGCACAGGTTCTGTCAGCTTAAGATCAAGCTCCTTATATATAAAGTCTACATGTGTCTTTGCTACCGCATCGCCGCATACCCATCCCCAATTAGTTTTTTTTCCTGCCTCAGAATAATCGTTCCTGTCAAGCATAAGCGTCTTCGCACCGCCCTTTGCTGCACCTGCAGCTGCAAGCGCCCCGGATATGCCTCCGCCTGCAACTATAACATCAAAATCTTCAGGCATGAAAACCATCCTTTTGTTAATCTACCCTTATCACAACTATAGGTATTGCATCTTCATTGAACTCCAGTTCTGCGAGATCGAGAGGAGATGAAATGGACTCTCTGATCTTTATTAGTGGTGGTGCGCCATATGCAAGTTGAAGCGCTCTTGCGCCTATTATGGTCGCCTTCTCAAACTTAGTATACTCCATAAGCTTACCCAGCTTAAATTAAAGACAAGACTGGCTTTAATTTATTGTATAAAAAGTCTTTTATATGTATCTGATTTGGAAACCAGCTTGAATCTACCTTATCTTTTTGTAGTTTGACATGGACTTCTTAAATAGATTATACATTACCACATTTATAAGGTAGTACATAAAATATCTCCACATTCCCCACAGAATGACCCTTCTGGCGCTTGTACGCACATACGCACTTTCAACATATCTTATCTTGCCGTATTTCTTTAGCCGATTTGAAAGTTCCCAGTCTTCGTAAGTCACTAGGTTTTCATCAAATCCGCCGGATTTCCTTAATGCACTCGCCCTCACTGCAAAATTTGAACCGACTATGCAGGGTTTTCCGAACAATATGGATATCCTTACAAAATATTTTGAAATGAGGATATATCCCATATCCAGCAATTTTCCATTCTCTATAGGGTAGATCGGCCCTGTCGCGGCAACTACTTTTCTGTCAGCGAATGCTGAAAGGTATGATTCTATCAAATTTTCCGAAGGAAACGTATCCGAATCAATGAAAATTATAAGTTTGCCTTTTGCGGCTGCTGCCCCGATGTTCCTGGCTGCAGAAACGCCTTTCTTGTCCGTCACTATGACTTTTGCAAAGCGTCTGGCAAGATTTCGCGTTTTGTCTTCACTTCGCCCATCGACAACTATGGTCTCAAACCCGGCAAATGTCTGTTTTTCAAGGCCTGACATGGGATATCTTATATATTTCTCCTCGTTGAGGGCAGGAATCACTACACTAACATCCATATCAAAGTACCATTTATTTTGCAGAAAGTGACTGGAAGCACATTCCCATCCATAAATGGATAAGGATTTCCCGCTCACATTGTTAATATGACATTCTGTCCACAAATATTTAATTATTTTGCGTTTGCTGCAAACTGATTCGCCAAAGCAACAGGATCTGCCCTGCATTTTACATTTTTGCTGAATCAGGTGGTCTTGATTTTTTGGGCTGGGCCGTTTTCTGTGGATTTGCTTTCTGCATTCTGCCTTGCTGCTTGGGCGTTATAAGCTTGCACCACCATATTTATTATGTCCTGATTTCTGCTGTCATTGGCATATGAAAGCGCATTTTTGTTATTTATGTCCGAAGCAGAAAGATCAACACCCTTGTCTATTAGCTTCTTCACAATTAAGGTATTTTGCTTCTCAATCGCAATCATTATGGGGGTTTTTCCCGATTTTGTGCGTTGATTGCAATCTGCACTGCAATCTATAAGCAGCACTGCAATGTTGGTATCCCTATCAAGGGCTATTGCATACGCCAGTGGGCTTTGACCCATAGAATTCATATTGTCTATGGAGGCTTTGGCATCCAGCAATATTTTTATAATTTCTTCGCTGCCTGTTGAAACGGCATAATGAAGAGGAACATTTAGTTTGGAATCGGGCCTGTTAACATCCGCGTGATAATCAATAAGCATTGAAACCAGCTTTGCGTTTTTCTTAAATATTGCAACATCAAGCGGAACTGTGGTCAGTTTTCCGTTGTAAAGCCCGCAATAATTTGGATCTGCGCCTTTATCGAGAAGCATCTTTGTTACTGACACCCTATTTCTTGACAGAGCATTTATAAGAGGCGTAAAACCACCTACGCCAACAACATTTATAGGTGAATTGGCTTCTTCCAAAAGAAAACGGACCGCTTCGCAAGAACCGGACGATGCTGCATAGATAATTGGTATATCCGCTTTTATTTCTTGGAACGGGTCTCCCTCTACTTTTGCACCTGAATTAATAAGAAGTTTAAGCATTGCGCCCCTTGAATCGTCATTTAATATTGCAAGATTAACCGGCATTATAGGAACTTTTCCGCCATTGATGAATAATGGCTTGTTAGGGTCGGCTCCAAGATTCAGTGCTATGTCTACTTCATCTGCATTTTTGTCCAGCAGTATACTGTCTCGCAGAAGTACATATGCAATATCCTTTATGGATTCTGATTCAGCCATGATGACATCAGTTCGTTTTTGTTTGAATTGTTCAATATTATAAGCATTTACTTCAAAATTTTGAAGGGTTTTTGGTTTGCCGGCTGATGAAAAGATTTAAATTAAAGCATATGACATAATATACTGCCAAATATTGTGGTCAGTGGTTTCATGTCAGTTAAGAAGAGCTTGGATAATAAACTGGTCAACATATCCGAAGTGCTTGACATACTCGATGAAAGGAAGAAAGGAGGCGAGCTTGGATATGAGCAAAGCATAACTTATGAGTATGCCAGCAAATTTGCGAAGTTGAAGCCAGGAGATGCAAAGAAAATGAAGAAGGAACTGGAAAACATGGGGCTTGAGGAAAAGCTGGCTCTTAAAGTGATAGAGATTATGCCTGAAGAACAGAACCTGCTAAAACTGATCCTTGCAATGGACAAAAATAGGGCTCCTGCAGACGAAGAGACGATAGGCAAGATACTCGGAGTAGTGAAGAGCTACGCCAAATAAATAAAAACTGATGATCTAAATGCCAGAGTTAGAGCCTAGGAGGGAAAGTCTTGAGGAACATGCCATAGTGCTTGACTATCTCCCTACTGGAAGATCCTCTTCGGCAAGGTCAGAACCCCTTGTGCAGCTGCTGGGAGAGGATAAATTCACACTTCTCGAGGCGGTGCCAAAGAGCCCAGATATACATATCGGCGAGAAGGTTTACATTGGAAAGGGAGACCGGGACAAAATATCTGTAATAAAAGGCAGGCTTTTGTACAGCGAACTTACCGAAGTGTCAAAGAATGAGCTCTCAGGTGCAATATCAAAAATAATAAAGGCAAATGAACAGAAATTCATAAGCATTTTCAACAGCGCAGGACCGCTTAACATAAGAATACATTCACTAGAACTGCTGCCAGGCATAGGGAAGAAACACCTTACAGCCATACTTGACGCAAGGGATGAGAAGCCTTTCGAGAGTTTTGAGGATATATCGAAAAGAGTAACATTGCTTCAAGATCCGGTCAAGTTGCTTACTGACAGGATAATACTCGAACTCAAGGGAGAATCAAGATTCAACATTCTTACAAGACCGGTGCAGCGATTCTGAATTTTGTGCGTCAGGCCTTTTCTAGATGCATCTGCGGTACGATGAGCTTCCTTACCGAAGACTTTGAAGTGTTGATTTTTACTATGTATGACGCCCCCTGCCTGCCTATTACCACTCCAATCCTCCCCCTATACCTTGGATGAGGTATATTCGCAAAATTTGACTTTGGAAGTATAAGCACCCTGTCATTGACGTTGAAATCCTTTATGAGTTTGGTTATGCCTAGCTTTGAAGGCTTGTGGTGTCTGGCAAGGTGTCTTGTCCTACCTACAAAAAGCCCGTGGGATCTTTGCGACATTTATATCATCTTTGTTATCAAAATATGGCTGAAAGTACAGATATAGTACATAAATACCTTTATAAATACTTTATGTCATATTTAAAGATAGTGGTAAAATGGCTAAAGCTCAAGTTGAGATTGGAAGGACAAAATCCGGAAAGAGAGTGGAACTTCATCCTAACTTCAAGATAGAGAATATTGTTGCTAGCGCTGACCTTGGTGTGGAGCTTGACCTGTATGGTATAGCAAAAGAATCTCCTGACGTTGACTATGAGCCTGAGCAGTTCCCTGGAGCAATATGCAAGATACACGAGCCGAAAACGGCAATACTGCTCTTCAAGAATGGAAAGATAATATGCACTGGTGCGAAGACTGAAGCGGATATTAAAAAGGCAATAAGCCAAGTAATAAAAATAGTGAAGAACTATATCCTTGAATCTTCCTGAAATTGAGAGCTAATTGCGCTTTTGGCCGGATATGCGCTGCGGCATGCTGCAATTCATTCGCTGCGTATCTTTTTAGAAGCGACGCGATATATCAGATATAAGACTATTCCGAATGCTGCAATTGAGACCAATACCATACCTGGATTTGAAGACGACAGGGCATAATACCCAAATCCAATAAGCACTGCATTCCATATCATTGAGCCCAGTATCGAATAAATGTAAAATCGCTTCAGTTCCATCTTTGCGAATCCGGCAGGAAAGCTTATCAGACCCCTCATTACTGGAACAAGCCTTGCAAAAAACACAGACGCGGCGCCATTGATTGAAAACCACGAATCAAAAGAATCCAGTGACTTCTTGCTTATATGGAATTTGTCCATATGTTTGTATACTATGTCTTTTTCAAGATAATATGCTATCGCATAATCAATGGATATGCCTATTGCCGTGCCGATCACGGAGGCAGTAAAAGCCACATATGGATTAAGATGAAATGATGCATAACTAGAAGTAGAAAGCTTGCCCACAAGAGGAAGAAGCACTTCGCTTGGTATGGGCATGGAAGCGGATTCCAGCGCCATAAGAAATATTATTGCAATGTAACTGTATGAATACAAAAGAGTGCTTATTCCTGAGTACGTCAATGCAGCAATTGAAAAAATAAACAGATCCATATTTATCACAGATTTTTGTGCATCGATTGTGGCGCAGTCTGCGCAGTAAATTTGCTAATGTTCTATGTATTTAAGCGTATTTGTGCTGCCTCTCTGGTGAGGCGACCCGGATACAACAATATATTTCCTGAAACCTTTTCTTGTTGCTATTCTTTTTATCTCTGAAAGCATCGAATCTGTATCTTCGTACTGTTTTATAGGCTCCGAATTCACTCCGTAAAATATTTTAAGTTTCTTCCTGACAGATTCAAAATTACATAATGCAATTATATTTGATTCCGGCCTGAGTGCAGACAGCTTCTTTGCCGTAGCGCCGCTGTGCGTAGGTGCAAATATGCAATCGGTCCTGTAGTTATCTGCAATATCAGCTGCGGCAAATGCTATGCTGTCGTTTATTCCGCTTATCTTAAAGTGTTTTTTGTTGCTTGTGATTATTGATTGGGCGTTCTTGGCAGTAGTTGCAAGCACATTAACGGCATCTAGAGGATACTTGCCTACTGCAGTTTCTTCGCTAAGCATGACGCAATCGGCTCCGCTCGTTACTGCAGTTGCTATGTCAGTCACTTCTGCACGCGTCGGCATTGGCGAATTCACCATGCTTGCAAGCATCTGAGTAGCTACAATAACGGGCTTGGATGCAGCTCTTGCAGCATTTATCAGATGGAATTGTATTATCGGAAGCATTTCCACTTTTACCTCAAAGGCAAGATCACCCCTCGCTACCATTATGGCATCAGACGCTTCCAATATGCCGCTTATGTTGTTAACCGCGTCGTTCCTTTCTATCTTTGCGATTATGTCCATGCCATTACATTTTTTTCTCATAGTATTGATATCGGATGCGGACTTGACGAATGACATTGCAATAAAATCGAAGCCGTTCTTCTTGGCAAACTTGGCAAGACGGATGTCATCCTTTGTGGGTGAAGCGGCAGACACGCTTCCGTTGCTTATGTTTATTCCTTTTCTGCTGAGAAGCACACCGGCATTTATCGCGCGGGATATTACCCTTCTCTTTGAAACCTTTTCCACCAAGAAATCCATTATGCCGTCCCCTATAGAAAGGCGAGACCCTTTCTTTACGAACTTGTGTATGTCAAAATCAAGGGGCACTTCGCCTTCCCGTGATTCCCCATACTTAAACGCCACAATACTTCCCTTCTTAACATTTATTTCCTCCTTGAGGTTGCCTAGCCTTATCTTTGGCCCGGGAAGATCCGCAAGCAGTGCAACTTCTTTCTTTCTTGATCTTGAAACGGCATTTATTTTATCAATGTATTCAAGCCAGCTTTCGGAGCTGCCATGCGACATGTTGATCCTGAACACGTCTACATGCCCGATTATTTTTTTAAGCACGGCTCCACTGTGTATTGCAGGCCCGTACGTTGCTATTATCTTTGTTTTCATGCAAAAACACTTGGAATAAAGCAATTAAGCTTTAAATTAGCAGTGTTGTACTTCGTCTCCTTCTCAATATTTCACAAGGGATATCACGTTTTCATCCCCAAGCAAATGCCTTCCATTGAGCTCTGAAAGTTCAACTATAAATGCGAACTTTTGGACCTTGCCTCCAAGCTCGGTGACTAGCGACTTGCTTGCGCTTGCAGTCCCGCCAGTGGCAAGAAGATCATCTACTATAACAACCTTGTTGCCTTCCTTAATAGAATCCATGTGAACCTCGACAGTTTCAATGCCATATTCAAGCTTATAGTCCCTGCTTATCTTGTCATAGGGCAACTTTCCCTTTTTCCTAATAGGCACAAATCCTTTTTTCATGCGGTATGCAAGAGCTGAACCTATTATGAAACCTCTGGCCTCTATACCAACAATATAATCGAATTCGATGCCGGATAGCCTTCTAGACAGCTCTTCCACGCATTTCCCGAATGCCTCAGAATCCTTCAGAAGAGGCGTGATGTCCCTGAAGATTATGCCTTTCTTTGGATAGTCTTTTATATCCCTTATCCTGCCTTTTATTAAAGCCCCTATATCCTGATCCTCCTTTATCTTCATAGCCATGTGTCTAATAGTAGAGTCTCGAATTTAAATATTTTCTTATTTCCTTTGATATGTGTTGTGTTTTTATGAAACTGTTATTTGTAATTCTTGACGGAGGCGCGGACAGGAAAGACGCATCTCTGGCAGGCATGACTCCGCTGCAAAGCGCAAACATGCCTAATCTGAGGGAGATTGCGGCCGGAGCCATAAAGGGTATGATTTACCCTATAGCCAAGGACATTGCACCTGAGTCAGACGCAGCAGTATTCTCGATATTAGGATATGAGATAAGCAAATACACTGGACGGGGCCCGCTTGAGTCCTATGGCGCAGGATTAAAGATAAGGAAGGGATGCGCTGCGTTCAGATGCAACTTTGCAACCGTAGATAGCCACATGAACATAATAGACAGGAGGGCCGGCAGGATATCTACTGAAGACGCCAAAATTCTAGAAAAAGAAGTCAATGGCATAGATATTGGATTAGAAGGCGTAAGCTTCAAGTTTAAATCGACAATAGGGCATAGGGGAGTGTGCGTATTCTACAGAAAGGGAGGGGACTTCTCTCCGAATGTATCTAATGCGGACACAGGCTACATTAAGAAAGGGAATATCTCTGTTGCAGAGCTGTCAGGAAGCAAAAAGCTTCCTGAAGTCATGCCGCTAGATGGCTCTGAAGAAGCAAAATTCACCGCTTATGTAGTTAATTCTTTTGTTAAAAAGGCTGTAGAAAAATTGTCATCGTGCAGCATGAATATTGAAAGATCTGAAAAAGGGGAGCTGCAGGCAAATGCATTGCTTCTGAGGGATGCAGGCATAGACCTCCCAAAAGTTGAAAGGTTCAGTGATAAGCATGGAATGAGCTGTGCATTTATTGCGGAGATGCCTGTTGAGAAGGGCATAGCAAAACTCCTCGGAATGCATGCAATAAATTTGAGTCAGATAGAAAACCGAAGGAAAAGATACTCAAGAATGGCAGACCTTGCAATCAAAAACTCGGATCGATATGACTTTATCTATGTACATATAAAGGGCCCCGATGAACCAGGTCATGACGGCGACGCACTCCTGAAGAAATCGGTGCTTGAAGACATAGATGATGCATTCTTCGGAAAAATAAAGAATGTTGATTCGAAGATAGTGATTACATGCGACCATGCAACTCCCTGCATCATGAAGGCACATTCAGGAGACCCTGTTCCCGTAATGTTAACTGTTGCAGATCCTAAAGATGATAAACGTATACTGTTTGACGAAGATATAGGATCAAGTGGTAGGATGGGAGTCATGAATGGAAATAGGCTCATTGAATACGTTCTTAAGATGTGGGATAATGAAAAATAGCGAAATAAGTGAAATAAGAGTTAGGAAAATAATGGATTCACGGGGAGGATTCACAGTTGAAGTTATTGTGGAATCTGAGGATATATCGTCGAATGCCATGGTGGCGAATAGCACAAGTACCGGCTCGCACGAGGTTTGTGCATTCCCTAATGGGGATGTTGATGCATGCATATCAAACTTTGAGACAAAAAAGAAAGATTTTATTGGGATTGACGCAATAGAACAAAAGGCAGTAGACGACACACTAAAGTCTGTTGGAGGAGAGGGTTTTGGATTTATCGGAGGGAATATAGCAACAGGAGTATCGATAGCTGCAGCAAAGCTGGCTGCCAAATCCTTAGGCATGGAGCTTTACGAATATGTACACGCCAAATTCACGAAGCAATACGGAATAAGAAAATCAATACCAAGGCCACTTGGAAATCTTATCGGTGGCGGAGCCCATTCTAATAATAAAATGTCAATACAGGAGATACTGATATCCGCAGATTCTGGCAAATTCATGAAAAATGCTACAATAAACGCGCAAGCGCATAAGGAACTTGGGAAGAGATTGAAGTCTATGGGCATGTCGACAGGCGTGAATATAGAAGGCGCATGGAATACTGGTCTGGGAGACATGGAAAACCTGAAGCTTGCAAAAAGTGTAGCAATGGACGTAGGGAAAGAGACAAGCAGCAGAATTGAACTCGGCGCAGATTTCGCGGCAAGCGAATTTTTCAAGGATGGCAGGTACAGATACTCCGATGCTTCATTCGACGTGAATGGGCATGTTGAATTCGTCTACGGACTAATAAGAGACTTCTCGCTTTCATATGTAGAGGATCCGATGAATGAGGATGATTTTGGCGGTTTTGCATCACTGCTGAAAAAATCTGGAAAATCATGCATGATAGTTGGAGACGATTTATATACCACCAACAAGAGCAGAGTAGAAGAAGGCATAAAGAAATTGGCAACCAATGGAGTGCTGATAAAAGTAAACCAGATAGGAACGCTCAGCGATACTCTTGATGTTATAAAAGTGTCGCATGAAAACGGACTTGCCACTATAGTATCGCACAGAAGCAGGGAGACAACTGATAATTTTATAGCACATCTTGCTGTAGCCTTCGGATCAAAATTCATAAAAACAGGGATAGTAGGAGGCGAAAGAGTTTCAAAGCTTAACGAGGTTGCAAGGATAGAGGAGATTGAATCGCTTGTTGGATAGCTGTATTGCGGCTGAGATAAGCTTTTTTATAAGGCAGGTACATTATAGTATTGATATCTGTGGAGACTGAAATGCGCATGGATAAAAAAGAAGAGGACATAATAAGATACTGGAATGACCATAACATTCTGGAGAAGATACGCGAGAAAAACAAAGGAATGAAACCTTTTTATTTCCTTGACGGCCCACCGTTCGTCAGTGGAGACCTGCACCCGGGCCAGATGTGGGTCAAGTCAATGAAGGACGTGATTCTACGATACAAGAGATTCAGAGAGTATGATGTTTATGACAGGGCAGGATACGACGTCCATGGGCTGCCGATAGAGAAAAGGGCGGAAGCGCAGCTTGGCATCACTTCAAAGAAGGAGATAGAGACAAGGGTAGGCGTGGAAAAATTTATGAAGACATGCAGTGATTATGTCCAGGCATACATAGGAAGGATGGATAAGGATTATGCCAGGTTTGGCATATCCCTGGATTTCTCAAATCCATACATACCATCAAAGATGCAGTACATGGAAACTGCATGGCAGTATCTGAAGATAATTAATGAAAAAAATATGCTTTATAAGGATAAGCGCGCTACGCCGTATTGCACAAGCTGCGGCACTTCGGTATCGCAGGGCAGCATGGAGGTTGAATACCATGAAGATAAGGATCCATCGGCATTTGTTACTTTCAGGATAAATGAGGATCTTTCAAATCCAAAAATAAACCTGGGGGAGCAGCTGTACCTGTTGGTCTGGACTACAACCCCGTGGACGCTCCCTGCAAACGTTTCTGTTGCAATAAACCCTGAAGAGCGGTACGTAATAGCAAGGATAGGGAACAGAAGATGCGTATTGATAAAAAGCAGGATTGATTATCTATCAGAAATTTCCAAGGAGAGCGCAGTTATAGAGAGCGAATTTTATGGCAGTGAGCTTGAAGGGATATATTACATCAATCCGCTTGAAGACAGGATACCGCATCAAAAAGAATTGAGAAAATACCATAAGGTTATACTTGCAAAAGAGTTAGTCTCTTCGTCTGAAGGGAGCGGGATAGTGCATATTGCGCCTGGACATGGGCTCGAGGACTACCTAATAGGAAAAAAGAATAAGTTGCCGATATTTTCACCTGTGGATCAGCAGGGAGAATATACTAAGGAAGCAGGGGAATATGCCGGGCTGAAGGTGCCTGAAAATGCCAATGAACGCGTTATTGATGACCTTAAAAGGCTTAACGCACTGTTTCACGAATCAAAGATAATACACAGTTATCCGCACTGTTGGAGATGCGATACCAAACTGATATACATAGCTACTGACCAGTGGTTCATAAACATACAGAAAGTTAAGAAGAAGCTCTTGAATGAAAATAAAAAGGTATGCTGGCATCCAGAAGAAGCGATGAAGTGGCAAGAGGACGTGCTGCAGAGTTCGCCTGACTGGGCGATATCAAGGCAGAGGTACTGGGGAATACCAATACCAATATGGGAATGCCATAGCTGTGGCCATATGATTGTCATAGGCTCAGTTGCTGAATTGGCCGAGGCAGCTGAAAACAAGGATTTTGTCGCATCGCTTAAGGATATCCATAAGCCATACATAGACAATGTCGCGGTGAAATGCACAAAATGCGGCAGTATGATGATACGCGTACCGGATGTCCTGGATGTATGGTTCGATTCAAGCATAGCTTATAGGGCAAGCCTCACGCAAGAACAATTTGACTCCCTATTTCCTATGGACTTCATACTTGAAGCCATAGAGCAACTTAGGGGATGGTTCTCTTACCAACTAAAATCAAGCGTAATAGTGCATGGGAAGAAGCCTTTCAAGAATGTTGTCATGCACGGCATGATGCTTGGAAGCGACGGGAGGGAAATGCACAAAAAAATAGGAAATTATGTGCCGCTTGAAGAGATATTGAAGACGGTTACTGCAGATTCATTCAGGTTATGGTGCGTATCGCATACCCCGCAACTTGACCTGGTATTCAACATGGACAAAATAGTGGAAGCCAATAAAGTAATAATGCTGATGCACAACATATCCAATCTTATTGCTGAGTATTCGAATGCGGTATCATATAAACCAGGAAGAATAAAGAAGCCAACGAAGCCGGACAGACTGAGCCTAGAGGATGCATGGATAGCTTCAAGATTGAATCTGACAATAAAAGAGGTTACTGAAAGCCTTGATAACTATGAAATATACAAGGCAGCAAACGCAATACGGTCATTTGTAGTAATGGATTTCAGCAGATTTTACCTTAAGATGGCAAAGAAAAAAGCCTTGTATTCGGGAAGAAAGGAGTCAAAAGCGGCACTAGACATGATGAATTATGTTCTTTACAATATCGCCATATTGCTTTCTCCGATTACACCTTTTGCATCTGAAATGGTTTACATGGAGAGGTATGGATTCAGGGAAAGCATATTCCTTGAAGACTGGCCTAAATGCAGGCAAAAATCCATAAGAAAGGACATAGACATGGAATTTGAGGTAGCAATAGATGCAATAACAGCATTGCTTAACTGTAGGGAGAAGGTAAATGCGAAACTCAGGTTGCCGCTTGCAAAAGCAACGATAGAGGTGAATAATGAAGCTTCGCTGAATGCGCTCGGGAAACTCTCAAGCATTATGGAGGATTATACGAATATCAAGACCATTGTGGTCAAAATGGCTGATGGAAAGAAGAATTTGGAGATACGGCCGTTATTCGCACATATAGGTCCTGATTTCAAAGAAAACTCAGGTCTTGTTGCAGAAGAACTGAAAAGATCCGATCCGAATGAAGTTGCGGATAGC
The DNA here is from genome assembly GCA_021803425.1 of Microcaldota archaeon. GTDB lineage: Archaea > Micrarchaeota > Micrarchaeia > Micrarchaeales > CABMGC01 > JAJZNA01. The sequence goes on from JAJZLN010000031.1 coordinate 33,002, forward strand.
ATTGCAAAATCAGGCGAATATTTGCTGCATACCGACAAGGGCGTATTCGCAATAAGAAATAATCACTTTACCATGATAGAAAAACTTGAAAAAGAGGATGCGATATCTTTCAAGTATGGGATAGCTTATGTTGACAGGGAGATAAGTAATGAGCTAAAAGAGGAAGGCATGCTTAGGGAATTTGAAAGGAGGGTCCAGCTTGCAAGAAAGGAAGTGGGCTTGAAGAAAGGCGATAGAATAAGGTTGCAGTATAGGGTTTCCGCAGAGATGAATGAGGTTCTAGAAAAAAACGTTAAAAAGCTTATGCATGACGTAGGTGCGCGCTTAGTTTCTAGGTCGGATAAGATAGACATGAAATTTGAAAAGGAATTCGATGTGGACGGGGAAAAGATAAGAATAGGAATTGAGAAACTTACTCCTTAGATGCGCTCTTGAACGCCTTTCTTGTAGGCATCCTTGACCAGCAGTCCTTACATATAACCAGCCTTATGGTCTTGCTCACTCTCCTGGAAGACTTTACGCAATTTATGCATATCTTTCTCTTGCAGTAATTGCATACGCTATGCCTGTAGATATCCTTATGGCATCTTTCGCACATCACAATGACCACACTAACAGCTAAAACACTACATATAAATCATTAAGTATTTTAATAGTTGCTGTATGGCACATGCAATTATAGAGACCTACGGATGCACGCTTAATCAGTCTGACAGCGACATGATAGAAGGCGCACTGCATGCAGAAGGCATAGATACAGAGCGGGGCAGGTACAAAGAAGATGGCGAAAGCGATTATGTGATTGTGAATACATGCACGGTAAAGACCCCTACAGAGAGACGAATAATAGACAGGCTAAGGAAACTCTCGCATCTGGGCAATAAGCTCATAATAACAGGATGCATGGCAAGCGCAAACAGGGATAAGATAACTGAAGTCGCTCCAAGAGCAAGCATAATATCAACAAGCAACATACACATGATTAGGGATGCATTAGCTGAAATAAGTGCGGGAAACGATGTTTCGTATACCAGGTATTCGCGCATTGACAAACTAGGCAGTGCAAGGATGTTTGGAGGAGTTGTGGCTAGAATACCTATAAGCGAGGGGTGCCTCAGCAGCTGCAATTTCTGCGAAACAAAATTCGCGAGAGGACCGTTGAATAGCTTTGATGAGAGGCTTATACTAAAGGCAATGGAGATTGCTGTTGAAAAAGGTGCAAAGGAGATAGAGTTGACTTCGCAGGATGTAGGCGCCTATGGAATAGACAGAGGGACCAACATAGGTGAACTCGTTTCGATGATAGCTGATATGGAGGGTGATTTCAGGGTGAGGATAGGCATGCTCAATCCAGAGCACCTTAACAAGTATATTGACACCCTTGTCAGCGCTTATTCTGACAGGAGGATTTACAGATTCATCCATCTGCCTGTGCAGTCGGGAAGCGACATGGTGCTGCACGACATGGATAGAAGGTATGATATTTCATGCATATTGGACCACATACACTTTCTGAGGAAAAAGATTCCTGGAATAAGCATAGAGACGGATATGATAGTGGGATACCCTACCGAAAGCCATGAAGATTTCGAGGATTCAATAGATTTCATTGAACATGAAAGGCCTGCATTCACTAACGTATCAAGATTTGGAGCGCGACCGCACACCAAGGCATCAGGTCTTCCTCGCATATCGGACAGGATCATAAAAGAGAGAAGCTCTGAAATGTCAAGGGTTGCGCGGGCCGTGCAGCACCAGGATATGTCAAAATTGATGGGCACTACCGAAAGCATTCTTATCACGGAATCCAACAAGAGATCCTTTGTGGGCCGCGATGACTATTACAGGCCGGTTGCCATAAGCAAGGGGTATTTGTCGCTGAAAGAAGGCGAAAGGATAGATGCAAAGATAGTAGGAAACACTTCTGTGTGCCTTCTAGGCGAGTTTACATGATAGAAATGCAGGGATACATACCGTATTGTATGCATAATACTGTGCTTGTGCGAGAACGTTTCATTTGTTGTTTGCATTGAGAAACTGCACGTTTGCTTCTATATACTCTAATGACTTGTTCAAATCCTTGGATATGTCATCCCTGAAGTTCTCCTTGCTTCCGAAGAATTTTTCTATATCAGCTTTTTCTTCCTTTGTATTAAGAACCCTGAGCATCCCGACAATTCTAGACAGCATGTGCGTTCCTTCTGCATACCTTTTCTTGAGCTCTTGCCAGTTGTCCTTGATCCACGGCCAAATTAGTTCCGTACCCGCAGGATTGGAAGCTACCTCTGCAGGTATTCTGAATGAATCCTGCAGCCTGACGTCTTTGGACATTGTGAATTTAAGGGACTCAAGAAGTAGCTTCTTGTCATTGAACCTTCCCAATGAGGACAGCAGCATTAACTTCTCCTCAGGCAGCTCCTCGCTTTTGTACTTTGTCTTAAGTATATTTAACACGGACGCCCCTCTCTCCATTGCTGTGATACTGTAAACAGCGCCTTTGAGGTTTTGATCTATCTCCTGCCCACGCTTAATAAAGTTGTCAAAAAGGGTAAGAGCATTCTCTATAGTAGGCACATGGCCTGAGAGCGCAGCATTGCGTATGGCAACTGACCTCAACATAGTCACATGTGCGGGCTCATTCTTGCCGCGTTTCCAACCTACATTATCTATGATATCGGTGCTATATCTTAGAAGTAGCTCCTTAACTGACGCCTTCTTATCATTTGGCATTATATTGAAAAGCCAGGACAGGTGATTTAATACGCTAGCATTCAGGGGGTATTCGCAGCCGAAACAGTGTTTGTCCACAAATTCAAGATATTTTTCCGCTTTTGACCTGCCGGATCTTATCATTGCAAAAAGGTCATTTTCAACGCCCCACGCATCAATGCCGCTAAGCTTTTTGGAGCGTATCATTTCTCCAAGCATTTCTAGGTCTTTATCGTTATATGCAACCCTATATAGCCCGTTCTGTCCCAAGTTAAGTTTAATTGCAGCATCTCTTGCAGCATTAATGAGTAATGACTTCTTTTCTAAAAGCGCCTGTTTTTCCTTTCCGTTTGAAAGATAATTTATAGGAACCGGCCATTTTGTTCCATCGGAGAGATTATTTAGCAAAAAATATCTGGACTGTTTCAGAGTCACGCTGTTTTTATCTCTCTTCACTTCGATTATAGGGTATCCCGCTTTGTCTATCCAATTACTGGCGACCTTGGTCACTTTTATGCTTTTATGCTTTGACCTAGCCGCATCGTCTATTGCTTCCCACAAATCAAATTTTGTTGCATTTGAATATGAATGCTTTTTTAGATACTTATGCAGTCCTTCCCTGAATATCTCGCTGCCGGAGTATTGCTCCAGCATATTAAGCACTGTACCGCCCTTCTCATAACTTATTTCATCAAACATCTGCACTATATCAGCAGTGGTCTTTACAGGCATACTTATGGGATGTGTGGATTTCAACTGATCCGCACTGAATGCAATTGCTATTGTATCCCTAAGATACTCAGTCATTATCTTCCATTCAGGAAATATGTGATCCATGGCTTTGTACGACATGAATGTTGCAAAGCTCTCATTCAGCCATATGTCATTCCACCACTTCATGGTGACAAGGTCTCCGAACCATTGATGTGCAAGTTCATGTGCTATGACCTCTGCGACGCGCTGCTTCACGGCAACGGAGCTCTTTTCGTTTATAAGAAGGTCGGCTTCCCTAAAGGTTATTGCCCCCCAATTTTCCATAGCTCCGGCTGCAAAATCCGGAACTGCAATGAAGTCTACCTTTGGAAGAGGGTACTTTATGCCGAAATAGTCCTCAAAGAATTTTATCGAATCGATTGCATATCTCAATGGCAGTCGTGCAAGATGTTTTTTGCCTGGCGTAGTTATTACGCGGACTTTTGTATCCCCAGCCTCGCCTTTTATGTAATCGAAATTCCCAACGCCAAGATAGAGGAGGTATGTTGACATCTTCGGGGTTTCATCAAATTTGACCTCCCTAATGTTTCCGCCAAGATCATTAACGCTCGATATAGGCATGTTGGATATGCAATCCAGGTCTTTATTTACTATCATTGAAACTTCGAAAGTTGCCTTGAATGAAGGTTCATCGAAGCATGGGAAAGCATTCCTTGCGTTTGGTGCTTCGAATTGTGTGGTAAGCATGTATTTTGTTTCTTTACCTTCCAGGTATTTTGATCTGTAGAATCCATACATGTTGTCATTATTTACTCCGATGAAATCTATCTTTATCTGCACATCGCCGCTTATGCTTTTGTCTATTTTAAGAGTTGCAGTTTCCTCCTTGCTGTCGAATACCACATTGGCCGCATATTCTATACCGTTGGATATTATTGCTGCCTTTTCTATTTCAAGCTCCTTGGCATTGAGGATTATTTTTTTGGTGCTGTCCCGTATGCTTGCGCTTATAACCTCGTGCCCTTCAAACTTGAATGTCTTGAAATTAGGCTTGAAGGTAATGGTATACTTATGTGGTACTACATTGTTTCCGAGTGTTCTGTGGTTTTCCGCTTCTACAGCATTTTTTGATTTCTTCATCTTTATGCATCTTCAAGTTCTTTTATCGCGTTTATTATGCTGGTTTCATGGCCCAACGGATTTACCTTTTCGAATACCTTGACTACCTTACCTGATTTATCTATGACAAACGTGTTTCTCAACGTCCCCTTGCCGAATATGCCACGGTCACCGTATGACCCGTACTTTTTTATTGTTAATGAACCAGGATCTGAAAGGAGAAGGAACTGCAGCCCGTATTTAGCTGAAAACTTGCAGTGTGAGTCGATGCTGTCGCTGCTTACGCCTACAATATTTGCGCCTATTTTTTTTATTTCATCCAGCTTGCTGTTGAATCCCTTCGCCTCAATTGTGCATCCGGGAGTATCATCCTTTGGATAAAAGTAAAGTACAAGGTATTTTCCAGAAAAATCCTTCAGGCGGTGCTTCTTTCCGTCAGATCCCTCAAGAGTGAAATCGGGAGCCATCGAATTTATATCGACCAAACACACACCAAGAATACATCCATATATTCTTGGGAAATATTATATAATAATTGTATTAATAAGCGTAATGTATTTATTACGTATCAGATGTATCAATCATGGACTTTTTAAGACGAATATTTGGCAAGGAAACGGAACGGACCGCAAAGACGCCGCGCATATCGATAACCTCAGTGAACATAAAGTTCATGGGCAATTCACATGGAATAAATGGAATGGATGTTGATGGAGACAAGTTCGAGATGAAGATACCTTTCCGCAACAGGATGGGAAGTGAGCATCTTCCCGACAACCTTAGGGGCCCTAAAGTGAAGATAAGCAAGGTGACAGTTGCTGAGCCATTCAAACTTCTTGGGATAGAACCTGCACTTCCGGTAGATGTTGAATACATGTCCAGCGTGATGTTTACCCTTACGATAAAGCCGCCGGAAATGAAGTATGAAGGCCCTATGGAAATAAATTTCGGAAATGAGCCTGCTGATACGGTTAATATCAATATTAAAAAAGTCGTGCTGCACTACAAAGGCCATTCAGCGGACATGGACAGCTCAGAGATTGTTACGAATATGCAGAAGTTCCAGCTATTCAGGCAGAACATACAGCTATACCAGATAATATCTCTCGGAGATACTGTAACCCACATAGAGGCAGGAAAGCCTTTTGAGGTTGTAAGCACAGATCCAAAGCTTCCGATAAAGGCAGATAGGAAGGACAGTTACATAATAAGCCTTTTTATAAAAGGGCCTGATTTTAGCTATGCAGGAAACCTTGATTTGATGTTGGAATAGGTGTATCGATTGAACTATGTAGTGGCAGTGCCTGTAAATGAAAATGTGGCTTCTTTTATAGGTAAGAAAGGGTCTGAAAACGGGCTCATTTTCTACAACAGGAAGATTGATGACAAGGTTATTGTTGCGCTCATGCCCGTAAACAGCGAAGACAAGCTATTCTACGGCATGGCGGAATCAATGCTCATAGCAGGCCAGATAGTGATAAGCACAGCTTCTGTTGACAAGATGCTTGGGGAATCAATAGTTGCCGCGTCGTTGCTGGACAAACATGTAATCATTATAGATGAGACTGATGTGTCTGGAATGGTTAATGGATTGTTCAAGGATTTTGAATATTGCGGGATGGATAGCCTGCTTGATAGGATAACATCCAATAAGGAGCAGCACGATGGTAGCCTAAGGATAGATATAGATAAGGCATTTCCAGTGAAAGGAATAGGTACGGTTGCATTGGGCATAGTGACAAGGGGCATAGTAAGAGTTCACGACCAGCTGCATCACTGGTCTGGCAAGACGGCTCTTGTGAAATCCATACAGAGCCAGGATGTAGACGTAAGCGAAGCAGGGTATGGAACCAGAGTTGGCCTTGCCCTTAAGGGAATAGAATATGGGGAGCTGGACAAAGGCGATCTTATGCTTGCAACCCCTTACAAAAAATCCAGGGAAATAGAAGCTAGGCTAAATGTGAGTCCGTTATCCAACGAGAAGCTTGAGACGAATAAACGCTATGTGTTCATATCCAATTTCTCGCGCGCAGAATGCCACATTGAGGAAATTGCAGGAAATGCTAAGAATGAATCGCGCATAGTGTTTGAAAAACCGCTCTCGATAATTGACGGGGATGCATTTATGCTCATAAGGGAGAAGGCGCCGAGGATATTTGCATCTGGCACTGTGACAAAATGCCTCTAAAGCGATTTCCACATTGACCAGAACTGCTTTCTCAACAGGCATATCTCGCTGCCGTTATATGTGACACTTATCTGTTCTATGTTTTTGTGCGTGCCCTTGTAAGTGAGGTTTGCGGAACCGGTTATTGCCATGCCGTCCGCTATGTAAGATTTTGCATGTACAAACTGCTTTGGGATTTTTAGAAAGATGTTCTGTTTTGTTTTGTAGTACTTGATTAGACCGACTATAAATGGTACAAAAGAAATTGATAGAACTGGTCCAAATACCCTTATGTACAGCATTAGCAAAGCAATTGCAATTGATAGCATAGCATATAAAGCAAGAGGGAGCTTGCTTCTCTTCCTTTTTAGTATATTTAAGGCATTTCCTTCGGCCGAAGAGGATATTATGTAAAAATGCTTGTTTCTTGACAACCCCGAGACCATTTCTGCATAATATGTGTCTATGTATGGCGATATTAAAAGTATGTCGCCACTGCGCTCCAAAAGCCTTTCCAGGTACTTGTATGTCTCACTTCCTGAATAGTAGCTGTTGGATGTCTCGCTTCCCAGCATAATATATAAAATAGATGAACTAGAATAAATAACGTTATGGATTCTAAATTCGAGAAAAGGAAGAGGCTTGAAAGGAAATTCTACCTGCTTGAGATGCTGCATTATAAAGTATACAGAATGCTGGCTGGAATGGAGAGGGACAAAAATCTCTCAGATATGCTCATAGCCCTTGCGGAAAAAGAGAAAAAGCACTTTACAATATGGAAAAATATGCTGCTAAAGGATGGGATTGAAGACGCTGAACTAGGAGTCTGGAGCAGTGCACAATATTTCATCTTCGTGCTAGTAAGGCGTATATTCGGTCTGGCATTCGCTACAGGATATCTAGAGCGTGATGAGAGAAAGGCGCTTGACGAATATATTGAACTGCTCGAAGATAACAGTTTCACAAAAAGCGAAATGTCAAAAATAAAAGAAGTGATAAGGGACGAACGGTCCAATGAAAATGAGCTCACAGAGCAAATGAGCTCAAAATTTACCCATTCAGATTATACGCGCTCGATAGTTTTTGGGTTCAATGATGGGGTAGTGGAGGTACTTGCTGCCGTTGTAGGATTTGCTGTACTTGCAACATCGAATCTCATAGTGATAATAGGGGGCATAATAATCGGGCTTTCCGGAACGCTGTCAATGTCCGGAGGCGCATATCTGTCTGCAAAATCCTCGGATCTTGTTGAAGAGGGATTTGGCGTAAAAGAAAAACATGTGCACACTTCGCCTAAAAAAGAAGCGCTTTATACTGGGATATACTATTTCATTGGTGCGCTTATACCAATACTTCCATTCGCACTTGGCCTGAGCGGGATATATGGCATTGCAGCTGCAATAGCCCTTGTAATAATCGGGCTGATAATAGCTTCGATAGTGATAGCGGTGATAAGCGGCAGCAGCATAAAGAAACATGCAGCCGAAATGGTTGCGATATCGCTTGCAGCATCTTTCGGCACCATAATGCTTGGCATTATACTCAGGATCTACTTCGGAATAAGTATATAGGCCAATATTGCGGCATACATGCCGAAACCAAGCCACATATTTATAAGCTCTTACGGGATACCTTAGATATATGCGACAGGATCAATTTATGTTCATGATAGCAGTGCTTGCAGTGCTTATAATGGGTATCTTGCTTGCTCTTGCAATCCTGTACCCTAACAATACATTTTCAAAAGGGGAATACACCACAGTCGTGGTTTCTGCGTCAGGAACATCTTATGCGCTTCCAGAAAATGCGGTGCTTTATGTGACAATGAATGGCACAGGAAAGACAGCCGCAATTGCTGCAGCAAACCTTTCGCTGACGCTTAGCCAGTTCAACTACACAGTATTGAAGTATACCAATAACGACTCTGGCGAAATATCCACATTATCCTATTCTTTGCATAAGCAGTACAATGGCACAGGATATGTTGCAGAAGAGTCGCTTTCTGTTTATCTCCCCTCTATAGATACAGTAAACCAGCTCCTAAGCACGCTCTCGTTCATAAAGAATGTTTATATTGACCAGATATCGGCGCAGTTATCACAGCAGCAGGTTTCAGAAATGACTAAAAACGCACTGACGATTGCGCTGCAAAACGCCACATCGCAAGCAGAAATTCTGTCAAATAACAGCACGCTCTCGCTCAAAAACATTACTGTATCGGAACAATACAGGATATATCCTTATGTGGCGTCGGCATCAAGCCTTGGAGGGGAGAACCAGTTTTTCTTCGAAGGAAGACAAGGAGTCACGGAATCCGTTACAGCGGTGTTCAACTATAGATAACCCATTAAAGGCTGTCAATATACGACTTGAGATCGGACATCAACATTGCAAGCTCTTTGCTTCTCCTTTTCCTTGCCAATTCTTTCCACTTTATCGAATTTCTTATGAATGACTCCTCCATCTTACATACATTAGGAACACTGGTCTGAAGATATGAATACAGCTCCGGGCTTGAATCAAGTATGCTCTTTACGAAGGATTTCAGAAACCTGAAGCTTGTGCTGCTGGAATTCGCATGTTTCTGTATCTTCAGCTCTTTCCATGTAGCCGCAGTCACAAATCCTACAAAATGGGTCAGTGAGAGGATTGCAGCTATCATGTTGTCATGTGATCTCGGATCCATGATTATCACATTAAATCCGTTCTTGCGCAAATACAGCGAAAATTCCTTAGCAAATTTCATCTCGTTGGATTTTGATGGGGTAAGTATAAAATTC
>JAJZLN010000004.1 GCA_021803425.1 Microcaldota archaeon
TCAGATGTGATAGGTCAGGAAGCGATAGTTGGAAGACTGCAGGCATTTGTTAAAGAGAAGAGCTTCCCTAGCATGATATTCTCAGGCCCTGCAGGGGTGGGAAAAACCACTTCGGCAGTTGCAATGGCAAAGGAGCTCTACGGCGAAACACTGAACCAGGCATTTCTCGAACTAAATGCCAGCGATTCACGCGGAATAGATGTTATAAGAGGAAAGGTCAAGGAGTTTGCAAAGACCATTCCGCTTTCGGGGGGCCTTGTAAAGATAATATTCCTTGATGAAGCCGATGCACTGACATCCGAGGCACAGCACGCGCTGAGAAGAACCATGGAGAAGTATTCTGGTACCACAAGATTCATACTAAGTGCAAATTATGCAAGCAAGATAATAGAGCCCATACAAAGCAGGTGCGTAGTCCTGAGATTCAAGCCACTGAAGGAAGATGAGATGAAACAATACATAAATAGGATCGTTGAAAGCGAAGAATTAAATATAGATCAGAAGGCAGTAGAAGCACTGATATATGTGAGCGAGGGAGATCTTAGGAAAATAACCAATACGCTACAGGGAGCTGCAATATCCAACAAGATGATTACTGAATCATCAATATATGAGATTGCATCAAAGGCCAGGCCTAAAGAGGTAGCATCCATGCTAAGATATGCACTGAACGGGGATTTTTCAAAGGCAAGGGATGAACTAAATATTCTCTTTTTGTCGTACGGCATGAGCGGCGAGGACATTTTGGTGCAGTCACACAAGGAGGCGCTTGCGCTTGATGTCGATGATAAACTCAAACTGAAGCTCATAAGCAACATAGGAGATTACAACTTCAGGATAGTGGAAGGCGCAAACGAAAGGATCCAGCTCGAAGCGATGCTTGCCAAGCTGGCCCTGCTTGAAAAATCAAAGTAATAAGAGGCAGTCGAATACGACTGAATGCTTACAGTTTGAGGACACATGCGCTATTGCAAACATATTAAATAAATTCCACATGCGTTACACGTAAACGAGATGTAAAGAATTCCTACCGGATTTTGGCAAGACTTGGTTATATACAAAAAACAGCAGTTCCTGATCTATGCCAATTCAAAATAAGCCAAAAACAAAAGGCTATAAATCTGCTTTCATCATAACCTTATTGTCGCCTCAGTAGCTCAGTGGTAGAGCGCCAGTTTTGTAAACTGGAAGTCGGGGGTTCGATCCCCTCCTGAGGCTTATAGATAATCAAATATCAATCATGATGTGGTAATTTGCTGGAGTCTACGGATTCAAAAATGGGATTGCGTAAAAATAAGTTTATAGTGTTTGTAAGGCATGGGGAGAGCGAGACTAATGTAAAAAATATTCTGTCTAGCGCGATTGATGGCTATCCGCTGACAGATGCAGGGGTTAGGCAGGCCGAGAATGCCGCGCTGGCATTATCGCGCCTTCCGAAAATAGACGCTTTATATTCAAGCCCGATATTAAGGGCTATGCAAACGGCTGAAATAATCGGAAAAAAGACAGGAATGAAGTTTATCGTAGATAATAGATTGAGGGAACGCAACTTTGGATCTCTCGAAGGCAACAGGATTCCGGATAAGTACGCCTGGAAATTAGATCCGGAATATGGAATATCAAAATGGCGGAGCTTGATTAATAACATGAAATCGTTCATTGAAGGAGCCACTGGTGAAGTGATAGTTGCTGTTTCACATGGAGACAATATGTCCGCAATTTGCGACCTGATTGACGGGAAAGGAGAGGGCCAACATGCTCTGGCATGCCCACTGAACTGTAACTTCGTAATAGTTGATGCAACCGGGCCAGAACTTATGGCCGCTGATGTTAGCACCATACCGGAAGACCTTATACGAAAGTTTAAATTCGATGTTTTGTGATACAATATAGCATGATTAGTTGCAGATAAAACATTGCATTTTAACAGATTTTTCTGTTTAAAAGTAAAAAAACGTACGTAATAAATATCAGAATTGACAAATGACAAAGCATGGGACTTGCAGTTTTCAGGAAGTCAGGAGTAGATGCTGTTGCAAAGAGCATTGAGTTACGGGAGCTTGGAGATTTGAAGTCAGGACTGCTAGACAAGGGATTTGACCCTTTCAGCGTAAGGCTGAAGATAATGGCAGGTTTTTCTGACAATATAGGAAATTTTGAAGGATGCCCAATAATCGTAAAAAAGGACACTACGGCATATGCCATAGAAGCCGAATTCCGCAAGGCAGTTGTAATACACAATTGCATACCGGAAGCAAGCGTGAAGGTCCTTGCGGGGATATATAATTACGGGATGATTATTGGATATGTAATGGAGAATATAGAGGGACCTTCGATATATGGCAGATTCAGACAGATAATGAAAACCGATGAAGATGCTGCAAAAGAAGAATATATTAGTGATTTCAAAAAAATACGCAGGTCAATAAACGAGATGAACTTTAAACTTGTAGGGCATGGGGACATACACGAATCGAATATTATTTCTGGGAAGCTTATAGATCCGCAGCCATACTTTGCAAATGGATATATAAAAAGGCCTGAAGCGTTCATTTTGCTCAGGGACAGAAGCTGGCTCTCAAAAATGGCGGAGAGAGTAGCCAGGCTTACCGGATCATCTGAATCCGAATTAAAGAAGAATTAATTTATGATGCCCAATTTAATTAAGATAATCGGTTTGCAACTGCGTTTTAGTTTATGATCCTATAGGCGTATCCTAAAAAATGCTTCTGCGTACCTGCATCCATTTTTCTTTCCGAGCTCTTTGGCCCTTTTCTCAGCAAATTCGATGCTGCTTTTTGATATCTGGCTTTTGTGCGCTGCAAGTGCCTTTATCTTCTGCCCCATAGTACTGCTTATATCCACAAAGTAGTTTGGCCTATCGGAATTGACAATAAGAAGCTCCTTTACCTTATGCGGCTTTAATCCTTCTTTCTCAAGTTCCCTGAATGTGAGCCTGTCCCTGGCAAGGGGATATACTGCATCCATTGCCGCAAGCCCCGCTGCCCTGTGATCTGCATGGTTAATGTATCTGTCAGAATAAATAAAAGAGGGGTCAGAAGCAATTACTGTATCAGGCTTCAGCATCCTTATGTATCTGACAATATCTTTCTTAAGCTGCATGCCCGCCACGAGCTCAGTATCATTATTATCAAGGAAAAATACGTTCTTGAGCCCTATTATTCTGCCTGCATTCCTCTGCTCTTCCCTCCTTATCCTTATCAACTTGCTTTCGGATATTCTTGCATCGGAAGTGCCTTTGCACCCATTGGTGCATATGAGATAATAGCAATCAGCACCGACCTTTGTGAACTTAGCTACCGTGCCTGCTGCAGCGAATTCTAAATCATCAGGATGTGCGCATACTCCAAGAACTACTCTTTTCATGAATAATAGACCGAAGCCAAAGTTAAAATACCTTATACCAAATCTGCAAGATTATTCGCTGCTTCTGTTAGCGTAGAAGACCTGGTGCCTCTTAGGCTTGAGGGCCTGAACCACGTAATTGAATGCAGCATGAGGATCAGAGTGCTCACCGCACGTGTATATGTCCAGTGTAGCATACTTATATTCATTCCATGTATGCAGCACCACATGACTTTCGGTGACAAGCGCCATTACAGACACGCCTCCCTTTTCGCCTCCAAAGGGCCAAGATTTTATTTCTACAAGCGTCATCTTCGCCATTTCGACCGCTTTAAGCACTACAGATTTAAGATATTCTTTATCCTTGGTCACCTTAGGATCAAGATCATAAAGATTGCCGAAAACATGAAGCCCAACAATCCTTTTCCTCTCTTTAGCAATAGTAGACTGTATTTCAATCCTTCTTGATTTCTGTTTAGTATATTGTTCTAATAGTGCAGCCATCGCACGCAAACCTGGTTTTTAACCAAAGCACACATATATGTCTTACAACTTTAATATTGCAGGAATACTAATTTAAATATATCTTCCAAGACTTTATCTACAAGTACGCGTATTTTTATGCACATAAAAGATTTAGTAGGCCTTGTACCTGAAGAAGTTGTAGAATCCCTCGGTAGAAGAAACATAAGCGTACTTACGCCTCCGCAGGCAAGCGCGATAGAGTATGGATTGATGCAAGGCAAAAACTTTGTCGTTGTTGCGCCTACTGCGAGCGGTAAGACACTGATAGCAGAATTCGCCATGGCAAAGACCATAATATGGGACAAAAAAAAGACAGTATACATAGCGCCTATGCGGGCGCTTGTGCGAGAAAAATATGCGGAATTCAAGGAAGCGTATCCATTCATTAAATCCGCCATATCCATAGGCGATCTGGATTCGCTTGATAGATGGCTGCAGGATTATGATGCAGTATTCGTCTCTACAGAGAAAATAGATAGCCTGATAAGGCACGGCTTGCAGTGGCTCGGAGAGATAGGGTGCATAATCGTCGACGAAATACATATGCTGGATGATCCGGGGAGGGGTCCTACTCTTGAGATATTAATATCGAAGCTGAGAAGACTATGTCCGAAATCGCAGTTCATAGCGCTAAGTGCGACTGTTGGAAATTCAAAAGAAATTGCGGAGTGGATGGGTGCGGAGCTCATAACAAGCAATTACAGGCCCGTTGCGCTTGAACGAGGCATAGAGCTTGAAGGCTCGTTGTTTATGGACAATTTTAATGAAGAGAAGCTTGAAAGTGCTAGCCGGCTTCCGGAGCTCAGGATAGCCGAAGACACATTGAAGAAGTCAAAGCAGATACTTATATTCTACAGCACGAAAAGGAACGTGGAGGCGGGGGCAGAGAGGCTTTCAGAGCTGACGGCAAAGTATCTGTCTGAATCGGATAGATCATATCTTACGCTTTTAAGCAAGGAAATACTCGGAGCGCTCAATAGGCCCACATTGCAATGCGAAAAGCTTGCACGGCTTGTATCGAAAGGAGTAGCGTTCCATCACAGCGGACTTGTAAACGAACAACGAGAGCTTGTCGAAGACGCCTTCAGGAATAACAGAATAAAGGCGATATGTTCCACTACCACGTTGGGCCTTGGCATAAATCTTCCTGCCCATACAGTCCTTGTAAGGGATCTTTCAAGATATGGCGACTATGGAAATGACTATATAAGCGTGAATGAGATAACGCAGCTGTTTGGAAGAGCTGGAAGGCCAAAGTATGACAAATCTGGAAGGGCGCTGATAATAGCGCGATCAAAATCAGATATGCAAGAACAATACAACAGGTATATCTTGGCTGAACCCGATCCCGTAATGTCGAAATTGGGCATACTTCCAATACTACGAACCCACGTACTTGCATTTGTTGCTACTAGATTTCTCACTAGTGAAGAATCCATAATGGAATTCATGAAGTCCACATTCTACGGATACCAGTATGCCAACATGCTTGAGCTCCGGGACATAATAATGAGCATCCTTGCAGAACTGCATTCTTGGGGGTTTGTAGAGAAGAAGGGGAGTGTGTACAATGCTACGAAGCTTGGATACAGAATAAGTGAATTGTACATAGACCCGCTATCTGCAAAGTGGATGATAGACTCTTTGCCAAGGATAAGTGATGATATATCCATACTGTTCATGATATCAAATACAATAGAAATGAGGCCTTATGTAAAAGTTACCGAAGACGCGGAAACAAGATATTTCGAGTACCAGTACCTGGTGGAAAACAATGTGCCTGAAATCAGCTCAAAACAGATGTTCTACGACCCAATAAAGCCATTCAGTACTGCCCTGATGCTGAATGACTGGGCAAGCGAAAGGGGTGAGCGTGAAATAATATCCCAATACAAGACTACGCCGGGTGCGCTGTTTTCAAAGATATCGAATGCGGACTGGCTGCTTTTTGCCAGCTCCGAGATTGCAAAGATACTCAGATACAACAGCCTGAAATTCCTGGAGATGAGAATAAGGATCAAATACGGGATAAAGAAGGAGCTCATGGATCTGATAAGGCTTGAACAGGTTGGAAGGGTCAGGGCAAGGATGATGTTCAACAGGGGAATAAAGAAGGCAAATGACATTAGGAGGCCTGAAAACCAGAATACAATAACAGAAATGTTCGGCAAGGAGATTGCAGGCAAGATAATATCGCAGATGCTTGAACCTGAAAAATAATGACGGCAAACGACTGCAAATTGCGCAAACGGATCCGAAACCCTTGCGCATATTCCGTAAGGAAGATAAAAAGAAGGCATAGAAAGCCTTATAAAAATGATTTACATATGGATATTCAGTCGTTAAAGGCGACTAGTGAATACAATGGGACTTTTCAACAAATTGGGCCAGACATTTGGCGCAAACAAAGAAATAAATATAGAGGAATATATGAATTCTGTGGAGATGGAGAACGTAGACCTCCTGCATGAGCCGGCTGATATGTATGTTAAGCCAGTTTCAATATCCAGTGAGGACGAAGTAAAAGCTATACAGGAAGAGGTGTCAAAGAAGAATATAATACTCCTTGACATATCTGCCTTGAAGAGCAGACCAACGACCGCAAGCAATGTGATTGCAGCTCTTAAAGCGCATGTTGAGAAGCTTAACGGCGACATAGGCCAAATAGACGCGTCAAGGATACTGATAACGCCTTCGAAGGTAAAGATAATAAAAAGAAAGAAACAGTAACGCGCTTCAGGATCCCAATAAATTAGCATTGCGCACTATTTCAACGCAGTGATTAGCGCATGTACTTCCTGTCTGGTTGGCTGTGACGAATGCACCATTTGCCTGAATACGTTTCTTACTGCATTCTTGTTCTTTATCCTTTTCTTTTTTATCAACGCTTCAAATACTTTGAACAGATACTTGCGTTCCTTCCTCAGCTCCATTTCACTTCTTCTGCTTTCCAATTGTGATTGTGGATTCAGATTTTCGGAGAGCAGCACAAAAAGAATTATTCCGAGCGCGTGAGATATGTTTAGAACAGGATATTCCGGATTTGTAGGTATGTATGCAAGCATATCACACAGCGCTATCTCGTTCTTGTTTAATCCGGTATCGTCCCTCCCTATCAGTATTGCTGCAGTCTTGCTGCCTGAAATGCGCGACAGATTCCTCGCCACATCTTTGACAGCATATATCTTCTTGAAGTTGGAATTTCCCCTGCTCCATAGCCCAGTGGTCCCTACAACCACATCGCAATCAGATATTGCAGACTCTACACTCCTATATATTTTTGCATTGACAAGCAGGTCGCTAGCATGCTTTGAAAACATTATCGCTTTTTTGCCTATCTTTGCCCTAGGTTTTACAATGAAAAGCCTGTTTATCCCGAAATTCCTGCATGTCCTTGCAATGTATCCCAAATTTATCTGATACTTTGGTTCTACTATTATTACCTTGAACTTCAATCACACACCGCATTAGATCGCAATAAGGCTTATAACTGCAATAGTATTGACCAATATATGCGCAACGATTCCAGGATACAACGAGCCTTTCTTCCTGAATACGTATCCGGCAATCATCCCGAATATGAATGCTGCAATAACTTCGACCCCAAATGTTGAGTAATAGGTATAGTGCGCCATGCCAAACAGAAGCGCGCTTGCAAATATGCCTATACGCGGAACAAGAAAGCCCCTGAAGAGTATTTCCTCGTTGATAGGCTCTATTACTGCAACGAATATCAAGAACCAGACAGGAGAGCCCTGAAGCACATTCTGCACATTCGTGTTTATCTGAATGCCAGTTATCTGTGATATTAGCGAAATTGACACTTCAAGCAGCAGTATAACGACAAATATTGCCACACCGATTCCGATATACCTGTAGATGCCGTTGTCTATAAGCAAACCAAGGACCTTTGGTATGCGAGCAGGTTTTATTTTGTTCCTATAAATCATATATGCAATTACTCCTAAAGACAGAGGAATGAGGGATGCTACATCAGAGAGGAACTGGAAATTGTTTGAATTGATGTATCCCAATGAATATGCGGCATACACTATACCGCTCAGGATGAACGAAATGACAATGTAAAAAAGCAGGAATATCGCTGTGGATTTGATGCCGTTCAGCAGACCTTTCTTGCCTCTCAAGCGCATCTACTGCCCCTTGCTTTTCCACTCGGTGTACATGCACTTTCCGCATGAATACCTGTTTTGGTGGGAAGCCATCCTGGACCCGCACTTGGGGCAGAATTTCGATCCTGCAACGTATTTTTTGACATTTTTATCCTTTCCAGCCATAAAAATCATCATGCAGTTGCCGTAGACTTCTCAGGGGTCTTCTTGCCCTTCTTGCCTCTCTTCTTGACAAGGCTTCCCATTATTTCCTTGTTTGCATAAGAATACGCAATTATGTCACTGATCTTCAATCCGTACTGCTGCTTTATCTTTCTTATCTCGACCAATTCAGGATTCAAACCCAATGACTTGCACAATTCCTGCTTGACCTCTTCCTTGTTGGGAGTCTTGTCAGGATAAGATGCAAATGCATTGATTTCCCTCCTACCGACAAGCTTGTTCTCATAGTCCCTTGTTACTTTTATTTCCATAATCATCCGCCACTCAAAACTCTAGATATTGCACGTCTGCCCATGCTTTCTATTACTTCTATCTCAGCGCCCTGCTTCATGGACCCTTTCAGATCCTCCGGTACTGGCACTTCATACGTTTCGTAGCTCTCAAGATCCATGAGCTGCGCCATGCCTTCCGATATTGAAACTACCTGTGCCTTCTTTTTGTTTATTATAGGGACCTCTATGTCTGCAGAGCTTGGTTTAAGCAGTGTCTTCTTCTGTCCGTCGAATATGCCAACAGCCGTGACTCTCATCTTTGCTGCCCCGTGTTTTCCTGGAGATGAGACATCAAGCTCTACCACCCGGCATGGAATCCCATCTATCAGTATGAATCTTCCAGGCTTAATGTCCTTCATAGAGGCATACATTATGTCTTCACTCAAAAGAACCACGCTACTTAATAAAACACTGAAATTTATAAAGCCTTATACCGGATGCTGGTATCTGTTTTCAAAGCAACAAAAACAAAATAGAGGGCTCTTGAAAAAGCCCTCGACCAAAAATCAGTACAGCCTTCCTATGCTTTCGATGCTGAGCGCACTTGCAGTCTCCTCTTCCCTGCGCCTCTCTCCGAATTTGGCTTTTACGCCAGTAACAACTGACATTACCCGCACTTCATCCGCAAGCTCAGGAACCAACCTTGCTCCGAATATTACATTTGCGTTGTCAGCAACTCCAGCCGTCACTCCTGCACCTATCTCGGTAGCCTCGCTTATTGTCAGATTCGTGCCTCCGACCACTTGTATTAAACCTCCCTTAGCTCCATCATAGTCAACAGTAAGCAGAGGATGCGTCCTTGTGGACTTTATGGCTTGAGCTACTCTTTCAGTGCCCTTTCCATATCCTAAACTTATTACAGCTGTGCCCGTATTCTTTACCACATTCTTGAGGTCTGCAAAATCGAGATTTATAAGGCTGGGCAGGGTTATGGTATCCGCTATTCCTTTTACTGCATTGCCAGTCACATTATCCACTACCTCAAATGCCTTCTCTATTGGAAGATTTGGCACATATGAAAGCAATTTATCGTTTTCAATGACTATGGTGCAATCAGCTTCCTTATTCAGCTGCTCAAGACCCCAATCAGCTTTTTGCCTTCTGCTCCTCTCAAGTGAAAAAGGATAGGTCACTGTAGCTATTACAGTCGCCCCGGTCTCTCTCGCAACCTTTGCGACTATCGGAGCCGCACCGGTTCCTGTGCCTCCACCCATTCCGGCAGCAATGAATACAAGACTGTATCCTTCCAGCGCAGCCTCTATTTCATGCCTGCTCACGTCCGCGCACTTGGAAGCTACTTCCGGAAAGCCTCCGGCACCAAGTCCATTGGTTATCTCCTTTCCTATAAGGAGCTTCTTATTGGCTTTTATCATGTTCAGATGGCCTATATCAGTATTTATGGCCAATGTGTCTGCACTCTTTATACCATAGTTGAACAACCTGTTTACCAGGTTGCTTCCCTGTCCTCCCACTCCCACTACAGCTATCCTGGGAGCAAAGCCGTCATAATCGAACTGGTCTGCCATTTCTATTCACCAATATCTAAAATAGCAGTTCATATCATTTCCAGCCCGCCGTACTGGACCTTTCGGGGCTCGTCGGCAAACTTGCCGACGATACTTGCACCCTTCACTCCAGTGACTATTGCCACTATCTCAAGCTGGCCTTCGTAACCTGGTATGATCCTTGCGCCCCACTTTACGTTTGCCTTAGGGTCCATCTTTTCGGTTATTATCTCTCCTGCCTTTATAGCATCTCCAAGGCTGAGATCGGACGCTCCGGATATGTGTATCAGCGCGCCCTTGGCGTTCTCAAAGTCAACGTCAAGCAGCTTGTTCTTTAGCACCGACTCTGCGGCAGATGTCACTTTGTCGTTTCCTTTTCCAGTGCCTACAGATATGAATCCCACATCTCCGCTTCCCATTATTGCCCTTACATCGGCAAAATCTATATTTATCAAGCTAGGCTGAGTTATTGTCCAAACAAGCCCGCCTATTGCCTTTGCAAGTATGTCATCTGCAACTGCAAATGCCTCATTCATAGGCAAATTAGGCACGAGCTTAACCAACCTGTTGTTGTCAAGCAGAATGACGCTGTCGCTGAATTTCCTAAGCTTCTGTATTCCTTCCTCTGCCTTTACCTTCCTTACCCTTTCAAGATCAAACGGATAAGTTACCATCGCAACTACAATAGCTCCCTGCTCCTTTGCAATCTGCGCTATTACAGG
This sequence comes from Microcaldota archaeon, assembly GCA_021803425.1. Lineage (GTDB taxonomy): Archaea > Micrarchaeota > Micrarchaeia > Micrarchaeales > CABMGC01 > JAJZNA01. Next base: position 10,743 of record JAJZLN010000004.1, read on the forward strand.
AACTGCGCCTGTTCCGGTACCGCCTCCCATTCCTGCACAAAGGAATACCAACTGAGCTCCTGCAAGAATCTCCTCAAGCTGCTGCCTGTCGGCCTCAGCCGCCTTTGCACCAACTTCAGGATCCCCTCCGGCCCCTAGACCGCGAGTCATGCTCTTCCCTATAAGTATCTTTTTTATCCTGTCATCCACTATCTTGAAGTGAGTTACATCAGTGTTTACCGCAATGAGGTCTGTGCCCTTGACTCCAACCTTCAAAAGACGGTTTACTGTGTTGTTCCCTCCGCCTCCAACTCCGATCGTCACTATCTTTATCTGTGGAGAGCCGCCGCTAGGGCTCTCAGCATTATTTCCGAGTTCACTACCAAATTCTACCATATTATCGCCTAATGAATCTTAACTCAGGTATATATTTAAATATCTTTTGTGGGGTTTTTTGTATCATGTTGGCTGATATTACAGTATTAGATTATATATCCAGATAAAATTTACACTATAAAAGTATCTTATATAATAAACAGATAAAAGCAGTAAATGCAAAAATATGCGTGGTTTTGGTATTATGGCTGCAGTAATGGGAAGGAAAGAAATCCTTAAGAAAATAAGGGAATCTTCACTCACTGAATTTCAGAAAAAGGTGCTTGTTGCGACGTTAAATATCCCAAGGGGCAAGACTATGACATACAAGGAAATTGCAAAGCTGGCTGGAAATCCGCGAGCATACCGGGCTGCTGGAACTGCCCTTGGAAAAAATCCTTTTGCACCTCTTGTTCCATGCCACAGGGTAATAAGAAGCGATGGGAAAATAGGAAACTATTCTGCGCAAGGCGGAACAAAAAGAAAAATACGACTTCTCAAAATTGAAAGGGCGATTTAACCTTATTTTGCGTCTGAACGCATCGGAATTACTCCCAGTGCCGTCTATCCTTTTGAAGTCCGTTAGATTAATATTTGCGCTCAATAACAAATTAATCTGATGCACTGGAACCATGCGCTTTTGTTTGCCTGCTAATCGGCAACCTTTACCTTCTTCTGCATCTTGAACATCTCTATGATCTCATCTGTTGTGGTTGCTTCCCCCGAACCCTTGTCCTCACGTATTCCGTCGCTCACAAGCCTAGGGAATCTAAGCGCATAGCCAGGTTCCTCATCGCCGCCTCTACCGCAGGTATGCATTGGGGATCTTGTTATCTCATCGGCCCTTACAGTAATCACATACCGTGGCTCCACCCAGAAATCCGGAGATATCAAAGCATCCACCCTAGCAGGCTTTTTTGCAACTTTTATCTTTTTGAGCGCGCCGCTCAGCGCCTTCATCTGCTTCTCGCTGAATCCGGTGCCTATCTTAGATATGGTCTCGAACATATCCCTATTGCTGTTATACGTTCCGGAAAGAAGCCCTCCAAGCCCAAATTCGGTCCTTTGGCCCCTTCCAAGATAATAACCAAGTATAACAAGATCTACAGTGTCTGAAAGCTCGCCTCTGTAGCTTCTCTTCAGCTTTATCCACCCAAACTTTCTGGCTCCGGCTACATAGACGGAATTCAACTCCTTTGCGACTATGCCTTCAAGCCCCTTTTCTATTGACTCTTCAAAATACTTGTCTATTTGCTTCGGATTTTCAGCTATTATCCTGTCGGAAAGCCTTATCAGACCATCCCCTTTTATTATTTCCTCAAGCCTTTTCCTGCGCTCGCTGTACGGCCTGCCTAGATAATCCTCGCCGTCGAGATACATCAGATCAAATGAAAACAGGTGCATCGGAAATTCGATGCTCTTCTCCTCGACCCCGTGCTTCCTTTTCCTCTGTATCGTCTCCTGGAAAGGCCTGAACTCTCCGGTAGCTTCATCAAAGGATATGGCCTCGCCCTCAAATATTGCATTTTTCACGCCGACTTCTACAAGTGCAGCCTTGGAGATGTCCGGAAACATCTCCGTAATGTCCTCAAGATTTCTTGAGAACATCTTTACTCTGCCGCCCTTTTTATCCAAATGTACTTGCACCCTTAACCCGTCATATTTGCTCTCTACAGCACACCTGCCACCCATCTTCTCCAGTATTTGTGGTGAGGTAGGAAGCCTCTCTGCGAGCGACGGCCTTATCGGGCTGAAAAGCGAAACCTTTATGTTCTGCACGCCTATAATCCCGTGCACCGCCAACATTTCACCTACCTTGCCAAGGTCGCTGCATATATTATAGGCATTCTCAAGCATTGGTTTGTTTTCTCTTGTTCCGGTGTATGCCTTAGACAGCGCTTCAAGTATCGTTGCATCTCCTGCGCCAAGCCGCAGTATGCCTAAAGCAAATCGAGTAACATATCTGGACCCGAGAGGCGATGACGATGCAAGCAGCTCTACAAGCATTTTTATCTTTATGTCCCGGCTGCCAGAACCCGATGTCCTTGCAATCTTCAGCATTGATTCAAAAACATGTTTCACTTCGAAATCCTTTCTGGAGAATGTCCTTAACCTGCTCTTTCCGATGAATTCTTCGGCAGTTATGCCCATGTCTCCTGTCTTCTTGTATGATTTAAATACTTCATCATTTTGGTAACCGCTTGCTGTGGCTATCGCGGCTTCAGCGAACTTTTCGGCTATGCCTATCTGCACTCCCTCAAACGGAGGTGCCAGTACTCCTTGAGTCATTAATACGAGCTCCCTTATCTCCCCAGATTTAGACTTTGAGAACATCTCCGCAAGTATGTCTACCATTGCAATTCTGGAGGAGGTGCCTTCAAGCCTTTCATAGTATTTCGCAACTTCCTCAAAAAGCATGCAATCTAATATATCATACAATATACAATTAAAAATATCATAGGACGAATCAATTGGTCGGGATCAGATGGAGTATCTAGGCTTAGAAATAAAAACCAACAGCAGAGTGTATCCTGTTGCAGAAGACTCGCTCCTTGCGGCGGAGCTGATAGAATCAGAAATACCTAAATTTGGTGACGGAACGGCTGTCATAGACATGGGCTGCGGGACAGGAATACTCGGGCTTGTTGCGGCAAAGCACCCAAATGTAAAAAGCGTTGTATTTGCAGATATAAACGAATATGCAATAGAACTGAGCAGGGAAAATGCGGCTGAAAACAAGGATATAATACAAGCCAAATGCACATTCATAAAGAGCGACCTTTTTGCAGATATATATGGATCTTTCGATTTTGCAATATTCAATGCGCCATACCTGGCAGAAAACGATAAGATTCAGCTGTCAGAATCATGGTACGGAGGCAAAGGAGGGATAGAAGTTTCAATCAATTTCATTAATGCCGCGCTGAAACACATTAAAGATTACGGAAGGATACTCTTAGTATACAGCTCATTGAGCGACATGGACTCCCTGCTTAAAAACTTTGACGATCTTGGATTGAATATAGAAGCTCAGAAAAAATTACACATAAGCTTTGAGGATATAATCGCATGCATCCTAAAGAAAGAATGACATAATTCAGACGGTTTCATTGACGAGTTTTAGTGACCTGGCGTCGATCCTGTTTAACCATATATTGTAAATGTTTCCGTCCTTTCCAAAAAGCACTACCTTATCCTTCAATACGAGAACATTCCTCCTGGAGGGAGTGTTGACACTCAGGACTCCTTTATCGGTAACTACGGTCCATTCTATCTCATCACCGCGTATGTTTATTCCCTTTACGCTTTTTACCGATGGAGAAAAGAATGAGTAATTAATCGCATATTCAATGATTTTTGCAGAACTAGAATCCAGCTTTCTATAATCCTCTATGAATAGGACTTCATCGCCTTTGTTGTAGCAGAGAGCTATAAAATGAGGGTCAGATACAGGAAAATAGGGGATTGGGCAAAGATCTTTCATGATTCTATTACTTATCTTCAAATTCACCCTGCTTTTCGTAGATCCTGAATGAATCGCCACATCTTTGTAATTTTTTATGATCTTGCCTTTTAGGTAACCTTCAAGAGACTGGAATTTGTTGGAGCCGCGGGCATTCCAATTTAAATAATTCTGGCTTTTTATCTGATCCCTGAAAATCCTGTAAAGCGCACCCTTCTTTTTTATAAGGTCCATGGGCTTTCCGCTTTCTATGATTATCCCGTTTTCCATAACTATCGCCCTGTCGGATCCAAGCACCTCGTGAAGATTGTGCGTCACGAATATTGTAGTCTTGCCTTTAGACAGATTGAGAACGCCGCCATATACTTCCTGTTCGCTTATGAAATCTAGATTTGAAGTGGCCTCATCCATTATTACTATATCTGGCATCTTTATGATGGCGCGTGCTATGGACATTCTTTGCTTCTGGCCTCCTGAAAGAGCGCTTCCTCTCTCTCCAAGATTTGTATCATATATAAAAGGCATGGCACGTATCTCATCGTGTATCTTTGCTGCCTTGCATGCAGCTATCACATCTATCAATCTTACCTGCCTGTTAGTTCCGTATGCTATATTGTATGCCACGCTATCATCAAACATTGTGACATCCTGGGGCACATACGCTATCCTGTCCCTAAGATAATTTACATCCACCTCCTTGACATCTGCGCTGTTTATCTTTATGGAGCCACTCTCCACATCATAAAACCGCATAAGCAGTTTTGACATGGTAGATTTTCCGCACCCGCTTCTACCTACAAGAGCTATTTTTTCACCGCGTTGAATCTGTATATTCATGTTTTTTATTACTGGATTGAACTTTTCATACCCGAAATTCACGTTTTGGAATTTTATGTCCCCGATAAGACTAGGCTTTATGGCATTCTCGGAATTTTTGACGTCAAGCTCCGTATTAAGGACTTCCCTAAGCCTATCTCCAGATGTTATCCCCCTCTGTATGAAGGGAATCACGTTGCTCAGGTTGTTTATTGGGGCGTAAAATTGGATTATGTAAGCAACAAACGCGGTTATCACTCCAAGAGGCAGCACGCCCGCTATAACCTCATTGCCTCCGATCCACCATATTATCACGCTTGACGCTGCAGTTATAAATCCGAGAACCGGCCAGTAATTCAAATTCATTTTAACTACTTCTATCTGCGAATTATAATGCTTCTTGAGATATTCGCCTAGACGCTTGTTTTCAAACTCTTCCTTTGAGAAAGACTTTATTATGAAATGATTATTCAGAGTATCAGCTATCAAAGCAGTCGTATCTGCGCTCCTTCTCCAGTTTTTATGATAAAATCTGTGGCTTCTCTTCCTGTAGCTTACCAGCGCGGCAAGTATGAATGGTACTGGTATAAGCACATAGACAGCAAGCTGTGCGTTGATTATGAAAAGTATCGAACCTATTCCGATTAATGTAAGGAAGTTTGTTGCAAGGGTCGGCACGCCCCATATCATCAGCCACTGCGCATTGCCCACATCACTTGTCAATCTCGATATTATCCTTCCGCTTGGCATCCGGTCTATGAATGACGACGAGAGCGAGGTGACATGCCTGTACACTGTGGTTATGAGATCGTTTATTACAAGGTATCCTGCTTTATTCAATATGTAATTTTGGCCTACCGTAACGAGAGCAACGCAGACATATGACGCTACCAATACCCCTATTAGCTCATAAAAAAGCGCTATGGAATGCGAATGGGACAAAATAACATTGTCTATTAGTACTGCAAGCACATATGGGGGGAGAAGATTCAGCAGCGTAAGGGCTATTGACAGCAATACGCCGAATGCAAGCGTTGCTCTATATTCATTAAGAAATCCGTACAACCAAAGCAGAGTACCTAGCTTTTCTTCCTCTCTCTTTGTCTCCTTTGCAAAGCTTATGTTTGCCGAATCCCCATTGATCCTCTTATTCAAGACTTCTGAAAATGCAATTGCATCAGCCAGCTTGCCCTTAGTAAAATATGCCGCTTCAACTGCCTTCCCGTTCCTCATATAAAGCAAAAGACGGCATATCCCAATGCCCTGTTCAACCTCCGAGTGCTTTATTTCGGATATTAACACAAATTTCGGCTTATTTCCCTTCTCTCCTATAATCAATGTATTTCCTTCTATTCTTATTGTAGAGTATTTGAAATTAAGATTTTCATCAAGGTCAAACCCTATTTCATTGGCATTTGGCATAGAATCAGATACTTCCTTCAAATATTTAAAAACTCTATGTCAGGTCAAGAAATCTGGGAACAACTGCGCTTAGGCACTGAGATCAATCAGCCCGCAATCAACAGTCTTACTGTTTTGGATCTGATTTTCATATCCGCGCGCCTGCTGCGAAAAATGAGGCCTAAGGCTGGACATAAGCAAAAACGCAGCGAATAACAGGATAAAAGAACTATCAACAGACAGAAGATAAGTAACACTCGCAGAGACTGTTGCCAATAAGGTGCAGAAGGCACTGCAAACAATGTAGCTGAACCAAAAGCATACCTCAGTATCAAAAACAATCAATCAGGAGGGAGGCCTCAGGTTTTAATCCGAGGAAGGCATTACAATAAATATTCATTGTTTGTTGAGCCTTAGGACTTCTTTAACTTTAGCTATTGCATCTATAACTGTATCTACCTCTTCCTGCGTGTTGTATATGTAAAAGCTGATCCTTGCAACTGCATTCTCTGAAAGAAGCTCTCTTACGAGAGGCATTGCACAGTGGTGGCCCGCTCTTATTGCAATGCCTTCGCTGTTGAATATGGTAGCGATGTCATGCGGATGCGCCCCGTCAATCTTGAAGGATATTACCCCTATCCTTTTATTTATTTCTTCAATTCCTGGACCAAAAATGCTCATGCCCTTTACATCTGCAAGCCTTTTAAGTGCATACATGGTAATTGCATTTTCATGCATTTCGATATTTTTTATCCCTACACCTTTGAGATATTTTATTGCAGCTCCGAATCCTATACCGCCCTCTATATTAGATGTTCCAGCTTCGAATTTCCACGGAAGCTCATTCCATTCAGATTTATCAAAATTCACGCTCCTTATCATGTCGCCTCCACCGAGTACCGGGGGCATATTTTCCAGAATATCTTCTTTTGCATAAAGTACACCTATTCCTGCAGGCCCAAGCATCTTATGGCTTGAAAAGGCATAGAAATCGCAATCTATATTCTTTACATCAACCCCGATATGTGGTGCGGCCTGTGCGCCATCGACGAGAACTACCGCACCATTGGAATGTGCAAGCTCAACCATTTCCTTTGCAGGGTTGACAGTGCCAAGCACGTTGGAAACATGGGTAAATGCAACTATTTTAGGATTTTTTTTAAGCTTTTCCCTGTAGTCATCCATATCTATAAATTTAGACTCGTTAAGCTTTACATATTCAAGATGTGCTTTTTTCCTCTCAGCAAGCATCTGCCACGGAACTATGTTGCTGTGATGTTCCATTGTAGTTATGAGTATTGTGTCCCCTTCCTTGATATTTTCATTGCCCCATGACAAAGCAACGATGTTTATGGCTTCGGTAGCATTCCGGACATATACTATTTCCCGGTATGAGCCAGCATTTATCCAATCAGCAGCAAGCTCCTTGGAATTGGTATATTCCTCTGTAGCCTTTACAGATATGTCATACATGCCGCGGTGTATGTTGGCATTATACGTTTGATAATAATCAGAAACGGCATTTATTACTTGCATTGGCTTCTGGGAAGTAGCTGCGCTATCCAGATATACAAGCCGTTTTCCGTTTTTCTTCAAGTTAAGGATAGGAAAATCCTTCCTTATTTCATCAGTATTGATCATTGCTACTGTACCTCCGGTTTATATCCTTCCCTCTCTATCTCCTCAATCAACTCCTTTCCGCCTTCTTTGACTATTCTTCCGTCGGTCATAACGTGTATGTACTGTGGATTCATATAATTAAGTATTCTGCTATAGTGGGTTATTAGAAGAATGCCGGCATTGCTTTTTTCCCTGAATCTATTTATGTTATCTGCAACCACCCTTACTGCATCAACATCAAGCCCAGAATCGGGTTCGTCGAGTATTGCAATCTTAGGATTTAATATTGACATTTGGAGTATCTCCATCTTCTTCTTTTCGCCTCCAGAAAATCCGTAGTTCAAGGATCTTCCTATGAGATCTTCCCTTAGCTTCAGGCTTTCCGAATTGTTTTTTATCTCACTCATGAATTCACGGTAGCCTAGCTTGGGCGCACTGATCGCCCCTCTCGCAGAATTAAGGAAATTGATTATTCCAAGCCCTTCTATCTCAATTGGATTTTGGAATTGCATGAATATTCCAAGCTTCGCACGCTCATTTACCGGCATCTCATTAATTCTTTTGCCGTCTGCAATTATCTCGCCATCAGTAATCTTGGTGCCAGGATGGCCCATAATTGATTTGGCAAGCGTGGTCTTTCCTGAACCGTTTGGGCCCATAAGCACATGCAATTCGCCGCCGCCAATTTTCAGATTCACTCCTTTTAAAACGCTTCTGCGTTCTGCGTCCGCATATAGATTCTTTATCTCCAATATCATGTTTTCACCTACTTTTCCATATTTTATTTGCAGTAATTCCGGGAATATTGCCGGGTATTCCGCCTTCAAGCCTGTCCAAAATAATTGACATAGCAATTTCGCTTGAAATTCCGTCATTCATCTTTGATACATATTTTGATACAAATGCAATTATGAACATTCTCTTTGCTACTTTTTCCTCAAGACCGCGCGACTGCAGGTAGAAAAGCGCATCTTCATCTATCGGTGAAGTTGCCGCTGAATGCGTAGCTTTTACTTCGTCGCTATAATCTATGGACATGTCTGGAAGCGCATCTATATGTGCATCCTTACTTAAGAGGATGCCTCTTTCAGTTATTCTTGAAAGGCACCCTTTAGTGCCATTTTCCACTTTGGCGAATCCTTTAAGCATGCATTGTGATGAGCCATCAAGAACTGCGCCAGAATCAAGGATGGCAGCGCTCCTCCGCTTTTTGTTTGTTATGGCTGTGCTTATATCAAATCGCTGGTTTTCAGCTCCAAATGCAAATTCTGTTATTTCAGCATTGCTGTCTATTCCATCAGAGTCTACATGCGTGCGTGTTTTTGTGGCACAGCCTCCACTGTACACGAAATTTGCTTTGAGCTTTGATCTGTCATGCAGGCGCGCCTTGTATAAGTTAACTATATTCACTCTGTCGTTTTCATTATGTACCATGTTGATTTCCACATTGGAATCCTCCCCGATATTTGTTTCATGAAGCGCTGTTACAAGAGAATCCGCATCTGAAGCAGATGCAAAGAATTCCAGTACGGTTAAATCAGATTTCTTTCCGGTTTTGACCATAACCTGCACATTCAGACTGCACCTGTTTACAAATAAAAGATTTACTTTCTTGTGCTCCGAATCGCCTAACTCTATAAAGATGAAGCGGTTTGAATTTGCATTTGAAAATGCGGCAAGCTTGTCTTCAGAGCTTTTAAACATTTTATCGGTAAGCGATGCTATCCCAACGCTCTCTGAATCCGATATTTTTAAATCCTTATCAAAACTTTTTACTGAATGGTCTGATATTATTGCATTGAATTTTATTTTTGTTTTCTCTGCAATATCCAATGCCAATAATTCAGTTTCAGACTCATTCTTGTTTATATCGACTTCATCTTCTGCACCAAATCCGTCAAGCTTGATATTCACATAATATTTCTTGTAAATTTCGTTAGTTTCGATTGGCAGGGATCTATAATATGCATTGGCTTCATCTACAAATTCCTTATAAGTATACACTTCAAGTCACCTAAAAAATCAACCGACTCCTTTGCTAGTATCCAATTTTATTAGTCTCTTCAACTCCAATGAATATTCAACCGGAAGCACTTTTGTTAGGTCATCTATAAAACCGAGCACTATCATTGCAGTAGCATCATCTTCTGAAATTCCCCTGGACATAAGGTAAAATATCTCATCATCGCTTATTTTTCCCACCTTAGCCTCGTGGCTTATCACTGCGTCGCTCCTGTTTATCTGATTATAAGGGTAAGTATTTGTTTTGGCATTTTCATCAAGCAGGAGAGCATCGCATGATACATGCGATTTAGCGCCCTCGGCATTCTTTGCAACATGAAGCAGACCCCTGAATGTTGTAACGCCTGTGCCCTTTGACACGCTTTTCGATATGATCTTCGAAGTTGTATGGGGCGCAAGATGGTATATCTTGCCTCCAGAATCCTGTATCTGCCCATCACCGGCAATTGCTATGGAAATTACTTCGCCACGCGAGCCTTCACCCTGCAGCATTATGGAAGGATATTTCATGTTTATCCCGCTCCCTATGTTGGCATCTATCCATTCCACTCTGGCATTTTTGGCTGCATGTGCACGCTGGGTTACAAGATTATAGACATTCTTGGACCAATTTTGTATGGTAACGTACCTTATATGTGCATTTTCCATGGCTACAAGTTCAACTACAGCTGCATGCAATGAATTAGCAGCATATACCGGAGCAGTACATCCTTCCAGATAGGTAACATCTGCACCTTCATCTGCTATTATAAGCGTCCTTTCAAACTGGCCAGAATTCTTTGCATTTATCCTAAAATATGCATTGAGTGGCATGGGTACTTTGACTCCTTTTGGCACATATATGAAACTGCCTCCTGACCAAGTAGCGGTATTCAATGCTGCAAACTTATTGTCATTTGCAGGCACTTCTTTGCCCCAATATTTTTTCATAAGATCGGGATATTTTTTAACTGCAGTATCCGTATCAGTAAATATTACACCGAGCTTCTCCAACTCCAAATTTATATGCGAATAAACTACAGAGCTATCAAACTGCGCCTCTGCTCCGGCAAAGAATTTCCTTTCGGCTTCTGGGACCCCCAATTTATTGAATGTCTGCTTTATATCGTCAGGCACGTTTTCCCATTTGTTAGCCTCCTTGGCATTAGGATTCATATAATAATAGAAATCGTCATAATTTATTTTGCTTAGATCCGCACCCCATGAAGGAGTAGGCTTACTCTCGAATATATTGAATGCCGCAATTCTCTTTTCAAGCATCCATTCCGGTTCATTTTTTATTCTTGAAATCATACGCACTACATTCTCAGAAAGCCCCTTTGGAAAATCTTCATACTCAACGTCCTGATAAAAGCCGTACTTTTCAATATATTCGTTTCTCTCAACTACCTCTTCTAATCCTTCATTTACCATCTGATTACACCCTGATCTTATTAAGTGATGAAAATGCGCAGCCAAACTGGTTCAGAGAAGCGCATAAAGAGCATATGTACTTGTTAACTTCGTCTTTTTCTCCTGCAGCAATCTTAGCCGAGAATTTTTTAATCTCGGATTCATCGAAATTTTTGATTAAATCCCTGATTTTATCTGAATAAGAGCCATTAAGGTATTTGCTTACTGCTGCCTGCGTAACGCCGAGAATCCCTGCGATCCTCTCTTCGCTTAGATTATAATTTCTGCTCAGTTCCAAAGCCATCGCAATCCTTACAGATGGTACGATCTCTTTGGATGCTCTTACATATCCGTTAACCATTGTAACCACAAATATAACTGAGTTATATTATACCCTATATATATTAAAACCCAACGTCAGGCCGAGATATCCAAGGACAACTACCGCATATTGAACATCTGGCAAAATGTATAAGTATTAATTCTTTTTCCTGAATAAACAAATATGCCAAAATCGAAATTTGAATCAGTAGATCCTGATAATCCTACCGGACATGGAGGCGCACTTTACCATATAGGGCTTAAAAAAGGAGATGTTGGAAGAATAGCACTTATGCCTGGAGATCCAGGAAGGGTGCCGTTAATAGCAAATCATTTTAAGAATGCAGAGAAGCTTGCAGTAAACAGAGAATATACGTCATACGGAGGATATGTTGGAGACGAATACGTCATTGCCATATCAACAGGGATAGGCAGCCCTTCAACAGGCATTGCCATAGAGGAGCTTGCACGGCTTGGGGTCACGACAATGATAAGAGTCGGAACATGCGGGGCAATACAGAAGGAAATACGCCCGGGGGCAGCGATAATAGCAGATGCTGCAGTAAGGCTTGAGGGAACATCAAAACAATATATAATGACGGAGTATCCGGCTGCGGCAAATCCAGAAACAGTCATAGCGCTCAAAAAATCTGCATCAAAGTTGGGCAAAAATTTTGAGGTTGGAATAACGGCTTCGACAGATTCTTTTTACGGGGGACAGAAAAGGCCAGGATTCAACGGATATTTCCCTAATAACACAAAGAATCTGGTTGAAGACCTGCAAAAAGCTAGGGTACTGTGTTTTGAAATGGAAGCGTCGGCCCTTTTCACAATAGGTAGAATATATGGCATCAATACCGGAGCGGTGCTTGCAGTTGTAGACAATATGGTAAAAAAAGAATTTAGGCTTCACGCCGGAATAGAAGACGCAATAGATATTGCTATAGGAGCAATAAAGGATCTTTAATAATATGATGTATTAACACACGGTGACAAAATGCAAACATTATCTGAAAAGGCAAAGAAGCTTCTTGAAGGGAAGAACTTTGCGAATATAGCTACACTGATGAAGGACGGCTCTCCGCATGTGACTACTACATGGGTTGATCACGATGGGGATACAATACTGATAAATACCACAGAAAACAGGGTAAAGACGATTAATGTTAGAAGGGATCCGCGCGTCGCCCTGAGCGTATTTGATATTGACGATCCGTACAATGCAATATTCATAAGGGGCAACGTCACTGAGATGACAAAGGAAGGCTCGGAGGAACATATAGATATGCTATCGCAGAGATATGTAGGCGCAAATTACAGACAGCATGGGGATAGGATAATACTGAAGATAACTCCTTTGCACATTTTCATGACAAAACCCTGATTTTGCAGGAAAAGGATTTATTTATCATGGCCAGCTTAATTAAGCGGTAAACATGTTTTTACATAAGCAGAAACCAACAGTACACAGCAATAACCCAGATACTACCACAGCAAAGCGCAGTATTGAAGAGAAGCTTCAAAACAAGAGTATCGAAGAGAAGAATATAATAATAAACGGGGTGAAGGTCAATTATCTTGAGGCAGGTTCAGGCAAAAATTACATGCTGCTTATCCATGGCGGGCTGAATTCCACTGCATTCTCCACGTGGTCCTTGCATAATTCAATGATTGAGTCTTTTTCTAAAAATTTCAAGGTAATTGCACCAGATCTTCCAGGCTATGGCGCAAGTGAAAATCCATCAAGATGCACGCAGGAATATTACCTGAACTTCGTAAAGGATTTCATGGATGTGATGGGGATTGAAAAAACGAACATGATAGGGGCATCGATGGGCGGCGGTATAGCTTTGGGATTCTCCATGAAAAATCCTGATCGTGTACATTCCTTGGTGCTTGTAGGCCCTTACGGACTATCCAAAATAGACGCGCCAGGACCAATAAGGTTCATGGCAAGATTTCCGAAACTCAGCGACAAAGGAATAAAATTCCTGCATCGCCACAATAAAATAGTAGGCGCAATTCTTTCAGTATTGAAGGATGAAGAGAAAGAAGAATACATAAAAAAAGGGATAAAAATGGTGAATAAGGAGGGAGTGCAAAAAGCCTTCTATGAATTTCTTGCAGATGAAGCTAAATCAAGGAATAGGGGATTCAAAACGGATTACAGCGAATCAATAAGCACCTTGAATGACACAGGGATAAAGCTCCTTATTGTAACTGGGGAAAAAGACCCTTTTGTGTCTGCCGAGGATGTTAAAAATGCAGCATCAAAAGTTAGGGGCGCAAGAGTAGCCATAATAGATGGATGCACGCACGCCCCCCATTACCAAAAACCGGAAGAGTTCAAGTCCATAGTGTGGAGATTCGTAATGGAGAATGAAATATCCGAACTTCTCAGATTCTTCGAAATATAGATTCTGTAAGTACAAATTGCTACTAAATGCTTGTTTGGCTGGAGTAGATTAATTGACTGGAACTGCCGCCCAATTAACCACATTTTTCCGCACAACAACTTCATTACGGCATTTCACGTACGCCACACACAAAAACAGATATCGAAAAGAAATGCTGAATTCGTAAAATTACAGGATCATTTGCGGTTTACCCATATCAATACTTCTATCTCGTCCTTTACGGCATCATTGCCATATTCATAAAGGAGCTGCCATCCGCGCCTTGTACCTCCTGAATTTAGCTTGTCTTGGCACTCACTTATTAGCAGCATATGTATTGCTTCGGATCCATTTTTTATTATGTTATACCAGCCTGCGCCGGAATTGTTGTCAAGCTTTTCTTGGTAATCCCTAATAAGTCGGATTTTTACCCCATTAGTGCCGTTGGCTGCAAGTTCCCTCCACCCCGTTCCGGAAAGAATATCAAGTTTTTCTTTGTAATCGTCTATGAGCTTCATCTGCAAAGACTCGTCGCCATGCATTATTATTTTATTGATCAGATCTACTGCATTTACTGAATTAGATCCAGATAGCTTCTTGAATAGAAAATCCGGACAATCTCGCTTCATTTTCATTTTGTCGCCTTTTTATCGGCATGTAGATGGACTTGTCGGGATTCGAACCCGAAACCTACCGCCTTATTGGCAGGCTTAAACCTGCATGCAAAGCGGTCGCTCTACCGTTGAGCCACAAGCCCCTAGATAAAATATCCTGCGATTCATTAAATATGTTTTGTTTATATCCGTAAATCGCGGTATAAAAAAGGTTTATATAGTTTTCTATTAAAAGGTTGCTTAAATATTAAGGAATTATCTGGTGGAAAACCATGGCAAAAGAAGAATTTGAAGACGACGAATCAGAAGATGAAGAAGAAAGCGACGACTTCGATGAAGAGGAATTTGAGGACGACGACGACTTCGAAGAAGAGTAGTTCCTTCGATTTTGTTTTTTTTTATTTGTTGACCAATATCCGTTCCGCTGCCTTTTGTATTGAGAATTTACATTCTCATGCTACATCCCATGTCTACTGCACCTGATCCGAAAAATCCGCTGTTGTCTGGGCTACATTATCGGCACTGGCATCTGTACTTTTTTCTTCGACACTGTTTTGGGCATATGTCGGAGCAGATTCCGCAGCAGGTTCTCCTGCAGCCATATTGACTCTCATAAGAATCCTTATTGATTCCATTTTTGCCGCAATGGCACCCAACATTATACCAACCTTGTTCAGCTCCTTGATAAGGCTCTTGCCAAAATTGACTTCGAGATCAATGAGTATCTTGTGCATTGAATCGACATTATCAAATTCTTCCCTGAGCTTTTCACTCATTTTATCGGTATTGGCTATGTTTACATAATACGCCTTACGCCCGTATGTTTCACCGCATAATTTTTCTACAGACTCATTTAACTTCTTCTTCATTTCTGCAACCCACCCAGCATCTACGTCATTCTTGAACACATTAAGTGTAAAGAAGGAATCTCTCATAAGCTTATCTATTTCATTGTTCTCTTCTTTAAAGTTCTTCTCATTAAGTGACGGATTTTTTTGCATTTCTGATTTTATTTTGTCGACTAGACTTGAAATCCTTCCGTAGTCCTGAGCTATGTGCTTCATAGTAGCTTCCTCAAGGGCGGATTTGATTGCGGGGTTGATTATTTGCGCTGCAGGATCCCCTTGTCTCTCAACACTTGACGTGATATTTGCTTCCTTAACGGGAGCTTTAAAGTCTGGAGCAGGCATTTTACACACCAATGTAATTGTAGCGGATTTGATATTAAATACTATCCTTTAGCCCTCCTACGTTCAGCTCTGGACTTGGCTCTTTTATTAAGCCTGCCCTTGAATACCAAAGAGAGCGCGATTATTGAGATGCCCAAAAGAAGCATTATTAATGCGTCGAAGTTGCCTATTGAAAGCAGTATCGATCCTATCGGCACGGTTGTGCCGGTCTCTGTTGGTGACCATGTGTAGCTGAATGCGTTGAATGTGACTGACTGAGAGCTGCTTGGGTTTGCAGCCTCACTTATAGGGGATTGCTTTGCCTGTATCGGCTGCGTAGGAGGTGTGCCATAGTATACTGCAGTTATCTTTGCATAGCCTGTGCCGCATGCAACCACATTTGCGCCGAACTGGCCTCCAGGGTATACAGGCGCTATTGCAAAGAGGCCAAGCTGGCTTGTGCATATTCCAAGCCCATTGGAAGTGAACGGATAGCAGTATTGTGTAAGGCCCTGGGCAGTTGCAGGGCATTGCGCAGGAGGATTTTGGCCAGGTCCCATATTATTTATGTTGCAGAGGGTATAGCTTTGCGTTATAGGCGCAAGAAGACTGTTTGCCGGAGGAGAGCATGTATTCATGCCATTGTATGATGGATTGTACGTTATCACATTTGGCGTTATAGAAGGGGAGCCGTCTGGGAAAAGGTAGTTTGGATTGTATTGAAGCCCTGCAATTATTGGATTTGCAAGCGTGCATCCGCTATCGCTACTTGATCTTATGCTGTTGAATGCGCACGACTGCGCATCTACAGGATCTTCAACAGAATTATATCCTATTGTATTTAGATTAGTGTCGTAGTAAAGATATACGTTTCCGCTAGATAGAGGGATTGGAGTTGTTGAAAGAGGCGGTGTCCATGAAACTATGCCATTTGCATATAACGTGGTCTCGTTTGTATTAAGGGTGTTTACAGAAGGCACAACATTGAAGTTAGTTATTTGGGTTATGTTTGATATATCTACGTCAAGAGGCATATAGACAATATTGTTGAACTGGTCATCGTATACAAACACAAGCCTGTGGTATCCGAATGCTTGGAAATTAGGAAGGGCGGCAGGATCTCTTCCAGTCATGAGCAGGTTGAGCGAGATTGCGCTTGTAGGGTATTTGAACCAGTTGAAAAGCGCAATGTAAAGCTTGTTTGTCGGAGTTGCAGAGAACAGGTCATTGACAGGATATGAGGGATTGGATTTTGCAAGCTCAGGAGGTATGCATGAGACTCCTGTGCAAGCATATGGCATGTTTTGCACTGATATGGTCTCGTATCCCGGAAGTTTTCCCTGCACATATGTATCTGAACCGTAGGTGTAGAAATTTATGGCGTTTATTGGGAGTTGTGAATTTGTTTGCGCAGACGTCGTTGAATTTATGTAGATTGTGCCGAACTGCCTGTTAGAGAGTATCGAATAGAGAAGCTGGCTCGGGAGTATGACAGTTGAAAGATTTGCCTCATAGTACTGCGAAGTATTTATCTCAGATTGCGCATATGCATCGCCGCCGTTGATCTGCGCAACCTGCTGGTTGGAGTTTATCTGAGGCGTGGTAGCATATGTATATACGGTTTGGGTTGAAGTAGATTGTTGATTTTGTGGGGCAGGACCAGTACAGAGACTTAACAGTGATGGTTTCTGATACTGTACATTGAACGTTTCAGCATAAGTATATGAATATGGAAATACGATGTATCCAGAGAGTATGCTCTGAAGTTCGGTTCCGAGAGGAGGAAGCGTCTGTGGCTGGTAATTTATATTTAGTGTTGAAGGAGCACTTGACTGGAATTGGCTGAGAAGGCTCTGAGCTGCATTAGATATGACTGATGCACAGTTCCCGTTTCCCCCATTCCCACTCCCTGAATTTTCTATATCCTGTGGGGTACAGCTTGAAGAAGATCCGGACCCGCTTCCGGAGCCGCCGCCAAGCCCGGCCAGTCCAGAGCCTGCCAAAGTATCAAGAGTATAAGCCTGATATCCACCTATATTTTCGTCAAACTGGAATGGGTTTGGCAAAATGTAGACTGGAGGCATTAAATTTTCTACATTTGGATTGTATGTGCATGTTCCGGAAGAGTATTGATCATAAGTATAGCAATTATAAGTCGCTTGTGATGGATTCAGACCTCCAATCTGTTTGGTATAGTTCTGCGGATTTAGGCTTGCAGTTATTAATTCGCCATAGCCATTTGCATATTGTATTGAAGACCCTCCATTGTTTTGTATGTCATATCTAGACCTAATGTATAGTGAAGCTGTGTTGTTGTATGAAACTGAAAAGCCAGTATCGATGAGTGGAACTGGGCCGCAAGCATGATGCCCTGTTCCGAATAGAGTAATTGAGATGCCAGGAACTGCGCCAGGATAGCAGCTCCAAGATAGCATTTCTGGACCAATTGGGCTTAGAGAGCCGGGATATGTCGGATCTGGAGAATAGCAAGGGGTAGAGCTAGAAAATCCAGCTTGACGAGTTGTTGAGAATCCTTGAGCAACTTCAAGCGTATTTGGATTGCATAAATTTATTATTTCTTGAGCATCAGCACCACTTGTTATGTTTGCGGATATAATCCAGCCAAATGGAGGATAACCGAATGGACTTGATTGAGTATACCTTGCCAAGGAAGTGTGTGAATTATCTGTATAATACCAAAGATCATTGTAGTAAGTTGGATTTATAGGCACATCGATTCCGCTTGTATTTATTACCCTTAAATCCAATATGTTAAATCTGATTCCGGGACCACTGTTACATCCAAATATCCCATTTACGCATGGTTCTCCAGCAACGCCATACCAGTCATCAAGCACATACAAATAGCCATTGACATCCGCTATTCCCAATGGATGATGATAGGTCTGTTTATCAAGTTGATCTTGTGAAGCAGATGAAGGTAAATTATTATCATAATTTTGTATTATGGTTTTCATAATGCTATCAGCAGCAGTACATGAGCTTTTGCAATTGGCATTTATTCCGTAAAGTCCGCCGTTCGCGAAATAATCTATGATATTTGCTGCAGGTGATTCTGTACTTCCTACCTGCTGACTGCCCTGAACTGTTGGATTTGTAAATGAGGGAGTAGAGTAAAGGACATTATCAGAAGTAAAACTCAGACCTATTTGACTTTCGTATGCAAGGTCTGCGCCGCTGAATTCGAGTATATTTCCTGAACCAGGGGCTGCAAGATAGACCTGATCACCATATGGAGATGCTGCAATCTCAGGCCATGGAGGCGAAGAATCCTGAGACTGTATAAAATCATAAAAATAAGAATGAATAGCGCAATTGCCTGGAGGCGCAGCGCCCGAATATGGAGTAAGGCCAAGGAGATTACATATAGGCGCTGCTGATATGCTTATTGGACCACCACCTACTGCATTGGCTATCTTTACAAGCCAATAGTTATTAGGCTGGCCTGAAGATGAAACGTAGCCGGTTATGAACACATCTCCAAAAAGATCAGAGGTTACATTTACTGGTGTGAATGTTGCACCAGGTTCGTAGTTCTGTATCTGGCTCAATATTGGATATGAAAATGATATTGGTATAGCATTTACAATATATAGATTCTGGCTCTGAAGCTTCTGTACGTTGTTCCAGTATGTATTCCAATTTTGCGTGAATGCTGATTGCGAGCTTGCCGAAGGAACAGTATTCGGCGGGTACAATGATGTATTATAGTATCCGCTAGGTATTTGCTTTAGTATGTAAAGATTTATTCCAGGATATGATATTGAACTCTGGTACTGCTGCTCCTGAGGAGTAAGTGATTGTGACTGAGACTGTGAAGAGGATGCAAGGCCAACAGGTACAGGATAGTTTAGCCATTGTTTAATATACGTTCCAGCGGCATCATTTGGCAGCTGGCAGCCACTAGGAGACGAACACGATTTTCCAAGTGCTTCTAGATCATTAAAGAATTGTATATTGTTGTTGCTATTGATGCATTCTGGAGGATTTACACCAATGTAGTTGCAAGTGCCCCATGCGCTGAAATCATTAATGTAATCACTAGGAGAGTTCAGTAAACACAATATATATTCTCCTGGGCATGCGCCTGATTGCTGCTTATTCTGAAGTACGAGATATATATCTGATGACTGTTGACCAACTGAAATACTTCCGACGGTCCCCAATATTCCATCTTTTGCGTTATTAAAGGCTGTTGGTTTGTTGCCAGAAAATAAAGGATTTGGTTGTGTTGTTTGCCAAGGACCAGAACCAATGTAAAGCGGATCGTAGAATGCAGTTGCTCCTGAAGAAAGAAGCGGGTCTCCTTGATAACCGCTGAAATATTGGTTTCCCCAATTGTTGTTTTGGTAATAGGCCCATAAAGCAAGGAAGTATATGCTTGCCTGCTCATTTCCACCATTAACTCTCATTTCACACAGCACGTCCTGGAAGAATTGGTACTCGGTTATTGTAGTCTGGCTTGGTGAAGGAAGACAGTTGTCCTGGCTTGAGGAAGATTGGGATGCTTGGGGAGACTGTCCAAGCACGAATGTGTATCCACTAGGTATTGATGCGATTGATGTTGGATTAAGTATCTGGGTTGTTAAATATGAAGAGGTACTTGATATACTGGACCCTTGAACTTGGCTTCCTGAAAGAGCACTATAAGCAGCTTGAGCTTGTGCTTCTCTAACTGGAGCATTGCATTCCCCATACATACCGGTTCCACCGACATTTGGAGTATTATAACCATTGCATTTTTCAAAATCCTGCATGAATGCTATTGCAGCTTGGGTTGGATCTGTTCCAGAATAGAATGATGTGCTACCTAACCTGGAAATTATTGTTTGTATTTGTGCTGTTAGGTCGGCTTGCTCATTTCCAGTAACTAATGATGATTCAGTGTATCCACCACCTGTAGTAAAACAGACCATACCGAAGCAATTTGAGCCCGTATTTTCTTCTACATTAATATTCTCATAACTTTGCCCGCCGGTTTCTTGAGCTGCATTTCCCATTATGCCTGCAGCTTCTACTTGGCTAAATCCAGCACTAATAAGAGCATCCCAAATCATTTGTGCATTTGAAGAAGAAGTTGAAGATGTTGTAGTTGATGCACCTTCAGAAGAACCAGCGAATTCCAAGCCGATCTGCTGCTGCGGATTTTGGAAGTCTACTTGAGCAGGATTGCCCGCAAGTCGTAGAGGATTGCTTAAAAGGTTGAAATAAGAAAGAGAGCTGCTTCCAGAAGAAGGCGCGTAATTACTTAGGAAGAAGCCCATTGAGTTTATAGTAAACGGCTCTATCACATTCTGAGGGATTTTATAGTTCTGAGGGCTGTAGATATCATAGGATAGGCTCAATGAGTCTCCTACAGTAGGATTGATTACGTTTGCATTGTACACAAAATAAGGTAATATGTCTAAATTCATACCGCTGCTGCCAATAGGGAATGGTATTTGGGCGCTGCCTATGCTGTCAAGAGTAGCAGTCGAAGTTATGGTATATGGATATGAACAGGTAGCAGAAGGTACTTGAAGTCCACCGCCGGGCGCATTCTGCTGGAATTGAGAGAGAAGATATGTATGTAGCGCATCCGGTTGATATGTTGTAGCCCACATTTGCATTTGTGTTATTACAGCAGGAGTCACACCAGGAAGATCCAATTGCGCACTGCTTGAATACATCATGACAGTTTGTAAGTCATTAACTAATGTGGAAAAAGAGGCACCACTGACAAGATCTGATCCAATGTCTGCTACTTGACCTTGATTTGTAGGGGAACTGCCCGTCAAGTCGCCGCCTGTTAAAAGATCGGATATCGTACTGACCCCATCGGCTGAGCTTGAATATATGTTATAAGATATACTTGTTCCGGTTGACGCACCGCCATTAATAGAATATTGTTGTATTGAAGCCCCAGATGCTGGAAAATAAGTGTAAGTACTGCATGGATTAGGATATGTAGTTGAACTCACCTGAATTTCCAACGGATTCCATCCTTTGAAATATGTTCCTCCTGAAGTTTGCGCCTCTGCTACTGCAAGGGCTTCTAGAAAATCAATATTTGTTGTAGTAACGGGATCGCCGGCAGCAGATAATGCCTCTGCAAAAAATGCATCTGGAAACGAAGGATTGCTTGATAATGGATTTGGCTGCGCGCATGACGATGCAGTTGGGGTGTATGTACCAGATGCAGTCGAAGTTACTCTAAGTTGTCCATTATAATTGCTTCCTAACGCACCTGCATCTGCATACAGCCCATTCCATGTCCACAGTCCCTGCTGCCCGTACACAGGCGCTTCATCGAATATGTATGAATTTGTGTTGAATGAAGTCGAAATGTAGTTGCCGTCTGGAGTTGTTACCATTGGAGAGTATCCTAGATTTGTAAGCGTAAATTGCGCTACATTCTGGAGGTTTACATTCACAGCTACATCAGAAGAACTTGGTTGCTGAGTTGGATCGGAAGGGAGTGTGACAGAATCAGACAAGATTACTTGTGGAGCTTGAGGGTTTGGATTGGAAGCTTCCTGGCAAAGATTGCCTGCAGGATGCCAATTTCCAGGAGAACCTGGAGTTGAAGTTGATATAAGCTGCGCATCTGTCGGATTTGGCAGCTCTGGAGGATAAGGGCATGTCAAAAGATATAGCGCATTGTTTGCATTGTATTGGTATACATTCAATGCAGGAGAAAGAGGATATGGAGTCTGCTGCGGGGTTGAAAGCGGACTTGGAGCAAGTGCCTGCTGATCTGAAGCTCCGAACGGTAATTGCAGTGTTTCAGTCGCAGAACAAGTAGTTGAGGATGAAGATGTTGAACACGGCAGCTGTTGCTGGGCGTGCACAAGATTTGCGCTGAGTACGAGCATGAATGCAAAAAGCATAGTTATGATTATATAGTTCATGCGCATGTTTGAGCAACCCAATTCTGCCTTTACATATTCAATTTACACATAGAAAGATATTAAATATTACGAATATTTTGATATTTATACTTATCATTCAACTATGGGCTTGCAGAAGCATTTAATATGTTTTATGTGAGTATTACTTTGTGATAAAATGGCTAAACTTCAAAAAAATACTGATAAAGACGGTGGTAAGTGCAGGTCAATGCATGGAGTCACAGCTTTCGCCCTTGAATTTATAGGTGGCCTTGTGTACCTTGATTTGCTCAGGGGATTGAATGGTTTTTTCGCTCTTGTCGCATGGAATTATGGTGCAGGAAGTCTATGGCTGCCGGTGCTTGTCGGACTTGCAGCAGTATCTGCAATAGGATTGATTATTTCAAGCTTCGCAAACCTCAAGTGCAGATGCATGGAGTGTTCATGCAATGGCATGGGCAAAGAAGGTAGCTGCGGATGCTCTGGGAATGGAAGGAAGATAAGGCCTGCGCTGATGTTTGCGGTTGCAGGAGGGATATCATTGTCTGCACTTACTTTCGGTTCTGCAATGTATGCTGCAGCGCTTGTAGGGTTCCTTCTGGCAGTAGCAGGAGCCATTGCATCGAAGAAAGGTTAGAGCCGCCAATTTTCTGGAGATATTCAGGAAGGAACCAGTGGGCTGGCGAGCGGAGGCGTTTGATGCGCAGAAGCACTCTGCGCAAACGCTATTGCACAAATGAAACTTTGATTCCTGAAATAAATCTTAATGACGCCAGCGTGAATATGTATCTAGACAGTATTAGAGCTGGCTGTGTTGGAGCCGGTTGAATTGGAAACAACCGGATTAGAGGCAATTGAATTAGCAGCAGCGCCAGGCACATTGGCTGCTGAAGTGTAGTTTGACGTGCTGTTGTATATTATCTTGTATATCCTGGTGTCAGGATTGTAGTATACGGGATCAAGTGTTGCATTCCTGTTGTCCCACCTGCAGTAGAAGCTGTTGCAAAGGAACAAAAGATCCATCATATTGCTCTGCGCAAATCCCTGCGCGAATACATATCCTCCTGTCAGGTTTATGAAGAACCCCGGCCTAGGCGCATCCGAATATTCGACCAGCATCATCTCCTTGTTTGTCACGTTGAACTGCTTTGACTGGTTAGTATATATGAAAGCGCCAGTGCCCTGATCGTAGAGCTCGGCGCCTGCGAAAGGCATTATCTGGTTTGCAGAATACTGGACGTATGCAAACATGCTTGAAAGCGAATTGGACGTATTTAAAGTCCTGATATTGAGAACAAGATACGGATACTGCTGCCCGGGATTTATTTGGAACAGAAGGTCCCTTGAAGTGGAGTTTATGATCTGCTCTGAATATCCCTGCAGCTGCGAATACCCGAACATCACGGGGCTTTCGGTTATGTTAGCCTCAGTATATATGCCCTGGGTCTCTCCGAGCCACGTCGACCTTGCGACAAGATAGTCCGGCTTTCCATTTATCCTGCTTTCAAGGAATGATGCATTAGTCCTGTTGCTGAGCAGCCACGCAGCATATGGATCCGCCTTTGTGGCGTTCTGCGATCCTACGCTGTCTGTTACGGATATTCGATGTGCAACCCCCTCAACCACTGAGCCGTCAGGCCAGAGAGTAAGCACCACGCTGTTGGAAGGAGAATTTGTGCCGAGCCATTGCATTGCGCCCAGGAATTCGGGATTTATGCTGTCTGCCTGCGAAAGGCTGTTTGCGTATATTATTCCATAATGCCAGAGCATCGAGAGCACAACTATCAGGAAAAATGCGGATGCGGACACTGAAAACCAGTGGAGCTTCATATGCTCATCGTTTTTTGACTTCATCAGGATGTAGTATGCAATAATAGCTATTACAGATATTGCCAATATTATGTAATTGAGGATGTTGGTTATGAAAGACATAATTGGATTTGAACCGAGAAGTACAATTTCATGCAGCAACAGGTTTGGCACTATAATTATTGCAGAGAAGGATATGAACTTTTTTATTTTACCGCTTGCCTTGAGGGAATAAAGTATTAGCCAATATACGGTATATGCGGATAAAATCGCAATTGGTATTGACACAAGAGAATTGAATCTTATTATGTGCATCTGCAGATACGCGGTGAGTACGAAATATGACGCAATTACCGCCATCGGAACATTAAGGCTGAAGTGTATTCTAGGATTTCCTTTAAGGAAGCCGCCTCCTGAATCGTATATCTGCATGAAAAAATAGGGTATAAAGCATATGAAAAGAAGGATTATTCCGAGTATGCCATATCCCGACCAGAAAAAGCTGTTTATGGATGAATATATTGCGGAGCTTGGAATGTTGTTGTGAAGAACAGTCATTGACATTGCAAGCGCAGGAAGCGAAGTATAAAGCTCAGTTCCGAAGCTGGTGAATATGAATGAATAGGAAGGCGGCTGAAGCTCCTGGATTGTGGATCCGAAGGAACCTGGGGGCGTTATGAAACCATTTCCTACGAATACATTATATACAATTGTTGGTTCGGCAAAGTAGAATGCCACAAGACCAAGGATTAGCCCTCCAAGAATAAATGCGGTCCTGTATTCCCGAGAGCGCATTATTGCAAGGATATTGTTTGATACGTAATAAACAATGAGCCAGAAGGCTACGAGTGCAACGTATACATAGATGAAGCTTGGGCCAACTAGCTGCTGGCCTGGAATGAACCCTGTTGCTCCTACCGCGCTTGCCAGTATGTACCACGCTATTATCGACATGAGGATGTATTTTCCGTCATTTATCAGTTTTTCGTTCCTGAATATGAACGCGGAAACCATCAGCACTATGAATGCAAACATTATGGTCGCATCGGCAAAGGACGACCCGTTCCAGACAAAGTTTGCGCACAGAAGCGCTATTGCGGCTCCTGCCGCGAAGATCGCCTTCCTTTTTTCGGTGTCCTGTTTGAAGACCTCGATGAAAAGCACTATAGATATGAGAAGAGGGAATGTGACGAATACGTCTCCCCTGTATATAAGCGCGCTTGTCCTTGCAGCATCGCCCATGCTGAGCGCAACGAATGCCATTGTAAGCAGGCCAAGAAATTTGTCCTTGCTAAGGTATCTTGATATCAGATATGCGCCCAAGACATCAAGGAGGCCGAATACTACAGGAATAAGGCGCATCACAGTGTAATAGCTTACGCCGAAATACCTGAGTATTGCATATGGTATGAGCGTAACCCAATACACGCCCTTCGCTTCGGCCACCGGGGTGTGGCTTGGCCAGCCAGACAGATACTGGAGCTGGGGCATGACGAAGTTGTTGCTTACAGTTTCCGTGATCACGGTGAAGTAGTAGAAGCCGTCGGGTTCGTAGAATCCGTAATACTGCAGCATCGTGGTCCTTACGAGTATGGCTACGGCTATTATTACCAGTACAAGCACTATGAATACCAGGCTCTCGGTCTTTAAAATTTCCTTCTTCACATCCAGGATAATCAGCCTTACGGATTATTTCAATTCTGCATCAAGGTTTAAATGGATTTGCTTTGCTCGCAAACATGAGGTATGCAGTGTGCCATATCCCCTTTGTCGACGGTCTTACGCCCTCCTCCCTGACGAGCATGTCGCGCACTATCACTTCTACAGTGTGCATGTCGCAGAAGCCGAGCTTCACAAGCCTTGCATTGAACTTCTTGACCTGCTCCATGTGCGGCAAATATCCCACAACCACGCCGCCGGGCTTCAGCGCTCTCTTTGCGCTTGCAAGCGCCTTTTCCGAAGATGGCATGTCAAGCGCGATTATGTCGACGTCCCTCTGGCTGATTCCTTTTGTCACGTTGCGGTTTATGAACTCTATGTTGGTGAGGCCGAGCATCACCCTGTTCTTCTCAGCTATCTCTATGAAATCCTCACGTGTATCATAGCTGTACACCTGCTTGCACACCCTTGCAAGGCTAAGCGCAAGCCAGCCGCTGCCTGTGCCTGCATCAACGCAGACGCTATCCTTCCCCGCTCCCGAATACGCGATTATCATGCCTATGTCCTTTGGCAGTATGACCTGCGGTCCTCTCTTCATCCTTCTGTACATTTTTGGATATATGAACATGCGTCATCTTCCCTTCTTTTTTTCTGCGGCCTTTTTGGATTCTTTTGGCTTAGAGGTCTTTGGCTTTTTAATCGGCTTGACCGCTGCGGATCTCTTTGTAACTTGAACAGCTTCAGCCTGAAGTGCAGGCTTGGACTCCGCAGTGGAATCCTGTTCGGATTTACGGTTTGCCCAGTCCTTCTTTGTCTCGCAATTAGGATCAAGATCCATCTCGAAAGGCCTTTTCCCTTTTCTGAACACCTTTATTATTGGGGTGTTGCATAGCTTGCACGTCTTACCTGTTGAGACTATCTTCGCGCTCTGCGGCACGGAGTAGGTTATTGTGCATTTTGGCCAGTCCGAGCAGCCTATGAAGTTCTTTCCGGTCTTTGACCTTCTCAGTATGAGGTTGCCTCCGGACTTGCACTGGCCCATTATGTCGCTGTTCTGGCTCTCCTTAAGCCCCTTCATGAGAGCGTTGCCTATATCTGCCTCATTCTTTGCGAACTTCCCGGTTATCATTGTTATGAACTCTTTTCCCTCGCTTATGACCTCGGATTTGGACGCCTCCCCTTTTTGTATCTTCTCCATGTCCTTTTCAAGCTTCCTTGTAAGATCCTCATCAAGTATATCTGGGCAATATGATGAAAGCGCTTCATATACGCTGAGGCCGAATTCCGTGACGCTTATGCTTGACCCGTTTATGTAATCTCTCCTGAATAGCGTATCTATCACCTCTGCCCTGGTCGCCTTGGTGCCGAGATCCTTGTCTTCCAACAATGATATCAGGCTAGCCTTTGTATATCTTTTTGGAGGAAGGGTCTTAAGGCTCTTAAGCTCTATCTTGTCGGGCTTTATCTTTTCGCCGACATTGAAATCCGGAATCTGCGCCTCTTTGGGTTCATAGTACCTATAGAAATCCAGCCATCCGCGGTACGTTGTCCTTGACCCACTTACGCTGTATTCCGAATCGCCTATGGTGATCATTACATGTCGATACTCCGACTTTGAATATTCGGCGAAGCATGCAAGGAACCTGCTTGTTATTAAGTCATATATCCTTCTCTCCTCTTCGGAAAGATTCTTTGGTATTTCGCCGGTTGGATAGACTGCGGGATGCGCCTCGTCATCCTTGATCCCTTCGGCAGGCCTGAATCTGGACCCCTTCACCAGGATGGATGCGCGCTCTGCGTAATCGTCAGACCTTGAAAGGGAGGTTATTATCCTTGGAAGATTCAGGGTTTGTGGAAGCTTCTGCGATGACGTCCTTGGATATGATATATAGGATTTCTCGTACAAAGACTGGGCTATTGCAAGGGTGCGCGACGGATCTATCCTGAATACCCTGCTTGCCTCGACCTGCAGCGAGGTAAGATCGAAGGGAGGGAAAGGCCTGCCCGACTTCTCCAGCCTCTCTACCTTCTTTACCTCGGCAATGCCGGAATTGACATTATCAAACGCCTTTTCGGCAGCGGATTTTTCATATATCTCATTTTCCTTTGGCTCAAAATTTATTCCGCGCACTGTAGCGACTACCTTCCAGTACGGCTTAGACACAAAATTCTTTATATCGATTTCCTTCCTTGATAGTATGCCCAGCGCAGGCCCCTGGACCCTCCCTATGCTGAGCGTCTTGTGTATGCCCCTTGATGAAAGCGCCCTCATAAGCGCCCTGCTCAGGTTTATGCCCCACATCCAGTCTACCCTGTGCCGCGTCTCACCGGCATCGAAGTTCTGCGAATCGTAGCTATTCAGGTTTTCATATGCATTGAGAAGGTCAACGTTTGTCGTAGTTGAAAACCTCATCCTCATGACGTTGCTTCCCGAAATCTCCGAATTGACGTTCTTGTTAATGATGTGCTTTATGATGTTGGTGCCTATCACTGTCCCTTCAAGATCATAATCGCATGCATTTATGAAGAAAGAGCATTTTTGGCCTACGGACTCTATCGCATCCAGGTATTTCTTTGTGAAATACGCGCCTTTGTTAACCTTGTAAGATGGAGCCCACTCTATGTCAAATGTTGGTATTTTGCTTGGACCTGTCTGCGTAAGAGTGAATAGATGGCCTGCAGCTGCGGTTATGAACAGCGTATCTTCCCCCTTTTGGACTATAAAATATCTTACCCCGTTTATAGTCTCGGTGTGCGGCCTTGAATCACCGAGAGACATTGCTACCCTCACTGCTACGCTGGGCTTCTCGGCAAGTATCAACTTATTCATTTGAAAACCGGTTGCGTTATTGTTACCTTCTTTTCCTTGTCTCTGGCCTTGGCTGCTCCTTTGGCTTTGAAAGGCTGTGCGACATGTAGAACCCAAGAAGTATTGCTAATATTGCGGATACATAAAACAGTGGCTGTATGTTTGCAATCAGGAATATCACGGCAAGTATGCTGAACACTATTATCCCAATTGCTATGAAAAGAAGGCTCTTTTCATCTTGTTGTTTGGCCATATTTACACCAAGTACTATATTTGTAATATATTATATATCCTCTGCTCGGGCAATACAGACTATATTCCAAAAGATATATATTATTAATATTCTGGACAAAGATAGGAACATGCTTAGCAAGCCTGTTGTCATAATAATAACATTGATAGCTGCCGCAATTGCTGCGGCTGCACAGTATATTTTCAAGAGGCATGTGCCTAAATTTAAATTTAGCATGGATGATATGCTCTCGCTTGCAAAGAACCGGAAGCTGATTGCAGGCGTCGTTGTCTATGTGGTCGGACTCGCATTTTACCTTCTTGCCCTTAACTCGGGCGAACTGTCATTCGTATATCCGGCATTCTCCAGCACTTTAATCTTTGTTATAGTGATATCGCACTTCAAGCTTAAGGAGCCCATTGGATATGCACGGATGACCGGCATACTGTTCATAATAATTGGCATATTCATGGTTTCTGTGGCATTGTAGGGTAAATGATCATGGATGGAAAAAGATTCTTTGTATCGCTGCTTCTTTTGGGCACGCTCCTTGGAAGCGTTGGCCAGCTGCTCTTCAAGATAGGGGTTGGTCAAAACGCATTATACGCTGCAGCAGCATATGTGCTAGCTGGAGTAATTCTTTACGGGATCGCAACGGTTACATACCTTTATGTTCTTAGCAGATCGCACCTGAGCTGGGCGTATGGATTCGTTGGATTCAGCTATATATTCACAACCCTTCTTGCTTTGTTTGTGCTTAAAGAACAGGTATCTGCGTTTAGATGGATGGGAGTGGTTGTGATAGTTGTAGGGACTGCGCTCATAGGCCTGAGCTGAATTGGTTTCGATGCTTTTTGTGGAATAAGGAACAACTTGTTTTTCAAAAATATTTATAAATATTAACATTGAAAACCATTCTGGCGTTTAGAGAATTCTGTTTGTCCTTCCCACCCTCTAAACGCTTTTTACTATCATATGTTGAACGTTGCAGCCCGTAATTATTGGCTCCGTGACGTCTTCCATGCATAAATGGTGTGGATTTTACTCCCACACAGATAAATTTGAAGTAGGTATTTAAAATAACGTCTCATCTTGCACAGCCTTGTTTAAAAACTCCGAATCTGTCTAAAAACTCATCAAGCTGTCCATAAAGCCAGCCTTTATAGTTTATCTTTGATCTTCATTATTTTTTAATTGCTATTATTATTGTAAATATAGCTATAATTATGCTTAAAAAAATAAGTATACAGGTTAATAAGAGCAACCTCTTTGATAGCTTATTGCTTACACTATCAAATTTTTCTATCGACTGATTTAGATCTTTAATCTCATTTTTTGTTCTTACCTGATTAAGTAATTGATACCCTTTAACAGTTATCCATAACTTTGCATACTGATTTATTCGGCTGTCTTTATAAACAAGAGGTTCGGATGAAATATGCGCTATTAAACCTTCTTCATCCGCTTCAGATATAAGGGCGAAATTTATACCTTTTTTGATAATCTCTTGAATGTGTAAATTACTTGGATATTCTTTATCCAACAAATCCAATAATTTTATCATAGTCTGTTCCATATTATTCCTCTTTCCGATTCTATCTCCTTCTGTCCAAAAAGTGTCTAAAAACTACATACTTAATACTCTTTATCGCCTACGTACTCTCTCAGCGTCCCTTTTATTTTTGATTTGCTTAGTTTTGCGTATTCCAATATTTCTTCTGTTGTTGCTCCTTGTTCCTTCATGCCATAGAAGGTTTTTTCTCCAAGCAAAATATAACTCCACATACAATTTGCCCTGTCTTCTGGTTTTAGTTCATTCACCCTATTTGTCCAGTCTATAGTAGCTAATCGTTTGCTTTGTACATCCTTATTATTCATGTCTTTGTCTGCCTTTGTTTCTACTATATACATTTTATCTGCTATCTTAACCATAAAATCTGGAGAATAATGAGC
>JAJZLN010000025.1 GCA_021803425.1 Microcaldota archaeon
TATGCGCTCAGAGTTTCATATTCATTGGAATCTACTACAACATTCGAAGCTGAAATTGTTGGAATACTGAGTTGTGGATTTATTCTTATTGCGTTGTAAATTAATATCGCGTTTGTTCCGGTAAGTCCTGACAGCCCTTCAAGTCCAGTCGTGCTGTCCTGCGCATAGCCATACAACATCAATGTGCCATACACTGTCTGACTGTAGGGGACATTGAGCTGCGATTGGATTCCATTGAATGTTATATCAATTGTGTTTCCAGATTCGGCATACAAGTCCAAAGTCAATGCATTATTTGCATCTAAATACTCTACCGCGCTTTCGGGGACCGATATCGTATTTACTGTACCTCCTCCATCATTAGACACATAAGCTAAAGTTCCGGAAGGATTGAACAACACATAATCCGGTTGAAAAAGACCCTGTATTGTGTTTGTAACAGTATTTGTTACGGTGTTTATCACGCTTATGGTGTTTCCTCCAGTTTGGCAACTGAAAAAACAACCATTATTTGCGACATATGCAAGAGCGCCAGAAGGATCGAATGAAACGCCTATTGGATAGGATCCTACATTTATTGTGTTTATTACGGTGTTTGTAGAAGTTTCTATCACGCTTACGCTGCTGCTTCCGTAATTCGATACATATGCAATTGTGCCCTGCGGATTCAATGAAACAGAATAAGGCCACGTTCCAACGATTATGGTATTTACAACAGCATTGGCTGCAACATTTATTACGTTAACGGTTCCGCTTCCCAGATTAGGTACATATGCAAGCGTTCCTGAAGGGTTGAATGTGGCTATGTATGGGTCAGAACCCACAGTTATCGTATTTATCACGGTGTTAGTTGCAACATCTATGACATTTACCGTCCCGCTGTCATGGTTTGATACATATGCAAGAGTGCCTGAAGGATTGAATGACACTCCATCAGGACTAGAACCCACAGTTATCGTATTTATCACGGTGTTCGTTGCAACATCTATGACATTTACAGTATCGCTTCCATAATTTGCTACATATGCAATAGTCCCCAGATAGTTCAGGGCCACATCGCGCGGCTCTGTGCCTACGGTTATTGTGTTTATTACACTATTCGTTGCGGTGTCAATGACGCTGACTGTCCCGCTCCCAAAATTAGCAACATATACTAATGATCCGGAAGGCGAAATTGCGAGCCCCACAGGTTCAAAGCCCACGCCAACAGTGCTAATTGTCTGGTCTTGGAGGCCGTTGTCCGCTATCAATACATATTCTCCCTTATAAGGACCTATGCCCCCGCTTATAATTGCATTTGATATGGCTCTCTGGCCTACATCTATCGAAGTGTTTGATAGCGTAAGAAAACTATTTGATGATGTCAGTTGCGCGTGCGTAATTATGCACAGACAAGCCGCCGTAATAATAAAAAATACAAAATACTTCTGCATAAAATATTCCAACCAGCAAGAGAACTAATCCGTTAAACTATAAAAACAGTTGTATCATAGTTTCTAGCAAAAATTACGAATATTCTGCAAAAGATTTAATAACTTCAATTGCCCTGTATTTACCATGGATGCTAACGTTGCTGCGATATTAATATTCATACTGGTTTCGGTCTTTACTCCAGTATCCTTCATCATTACCTCAAAATTATTGAGGAGGAATACTACGCGCAATGCAGTTAAGGACTCCCCGTTTGAGAGCGCCGAGGAAAGCGTGGGATCACAGATAAGCGTGATGCACGAATACATGCATTATTTTCTGATATTCCTTGCATATGAAATACTTGTTGCAGTGGTGCTTGTATGGTCGCCGATAGTGCGATCTTTAGGCAGGATTCAGAGTGCAGCGATACTTCTGCTCCTCTTTCTCGGGATAGTGTTTTCAGGTTTTATACTTCTGATTGCAAGAAGGAATGAATAGTGCATATTATGGAAGAAAATGATGTTGGTTCAAAAGAATTTGAGAATGCAAAGCAGGAGATGGACAGGCTTGTCTACGAGTCACTTAAGGAAAAGGAAATAAAGCCGAATGCCATGTTTGCCAAGCTTTCAGAGCTGACAAAAGCAATGTCAGTGACAAAAGGCGTAGTCAAATGGTCAAGGGTAAATTCTCTTTGGCCAATGCAGTTCGGGCTTGCCTGCTGTGCCATAGAGCTAATGGATTTTGGTTCGGCAAGGATAGATGCAGAGAGGAAAGGCTACCTTCTTTTTAGGGGAACTCCGCGACAATGCGATGTGATGATCATTGCAGGTTGGGTTACAAAGTCAATGGTGCCTGAGATAAAGAGGCTGTACGAGCAGATGTCAAAGCCCCGCTACATAATCGCTTTCGGAGAGTGTGCAACATGCGGTGGCCCATGGTGGGAAAGTTACAACATAGTCAAGGGAATAGACCAGGTGCTTCCAGTTGACGTCTATGTTGCAGGATGCCCTCCCAAACCTGAAAATCTGTTCGAGGCTCTTATAAAACTGCAGAAGAAGATAGATGGTAAAATTGAAAGTAGATAGAGACGCTCTTCTGGGCACAATAAGTAAGATGAAAAGTGAAGGCTGGGAATTCTTGGTAAAGATAACTGCCGTTGATTACAAAGATCACGTAGATGTACTTTATATCATAAGGGATTTGGCCAAGTCAAAGGACGAGATACTCGAGGTGACTCTACAGCCAACGGACCTTTGGCTTCCTACGATATTCAACATACATCAATCTGCAGATTGGTATGAAAGGGAACTATCGGAAATGTTCGGTGTAGAGATAAAGGGCCGGTTGGTGCCGAGGCTATTTTTGGAGAAATGGGATGGCATAGATCCACCGCTGAGGAAGAGTTTTGTTTGGGATTCAACATACAGGACAAGTGATGATAAGCAATGACGATAACAAGGATCAACATAGGCCCGGTGCATCCAAGCACACACGGGGTTATAAGGCTTGTAGTGGATCTTGATGGCGATACTATAGTCAAGGTTGAGCCCCATGTAGGGTTTCTACATAGGGGCGTCGAGAAGCTTGCAGAGACAAGAATGTACATGCAGATACCGCCTTATACCGAAAAACTCGATTATGTTGCGCCTCTCGCCTATGATGAAGCATATGTCGCAACTGTCGAAGCCGCCCTCGGTATCGAGGTAAAGGAACGGGCGCAATACCTGAGGGTAATAGAGCTTGAGCTTCAAAGGATTGCTAGCCACCTTTTGGGCATAGGCACCCTATGCAATGATATAGGCCAGATGTTCACTACATTCATGTGGGCGTTCAAGGACAGGGATATGGTATTGGATCTGCTTCAGGAAGCTACAGGTTCAAGGATGTTCCATGTAAACATGCGCCTCGGAGGCCTGCATTCCGATGTGCCTCCTGATTTTGTGGATCACACAATAAGCCTTATGGATTATATGGAAAAAAGGATAGTTCATTACGAGAAATACATAGAGAAGAACACTACATTCAAGGAGAGGATGGTGGGGGTAGGTGTTCTTACAAAGGAGAAAGCGATTGAGCTTGGCGTTGCTGGGCCTGTTTTAAGGGCTTCAGGAATCAACTACGATGTAAGGAAAAACAGGCCTTATTATGTTTATGACAAGTTCCATTTCAATACCAAAACTCTTTATGATGGGGACAATTTTTCAAGGTATAAGGTAAGGATGCTGGAGCTCAAGGAGAGTGTAAGGATCATCAAGGCTGTTGCAAGGGCTATGCCAGATGGTGATGCATTGGGAATGCCCATAAAATTAAGGAGCCCAAATCCGGTAAACCGGATTGCTGTGGTGAGCAGAGAGTTACCAAGGGGCGAGTGCCTTTTGTATATGGTGGCAGATCCGCAGAAACCATACAGGCTTTCGATAAGGTCACCAAATATGATAAATCTCGCAGCAATAAGCCACATGGCAAAAGGCGCAAGGTTTGCGGACCTGTTTGCTATACTGGGATCTCTTGACATAGTCATGGGATGTATAGATCGGTGAAACTTTTATGCCCTACAATAATACTATAGGTAACATTGCAAACATTCCTTATTGGATGGGGTCGCAGAATCCATTGTACAACATAATAGGAATAATAATATATGTAATAATAATTTCAATAACATTTTCAATATTCGGGTACGTGGTCGGTTGGTTAGAGAGGAAATTAATAGCGAGGGCCCAGAATAGGCATGGGCCAACGTATGTTGGGATGTGGGGATTTCTTCAGAACTTCGCAGACCTTGTAAAGCTGCTTGCCAAGGAAGACATAATAATGGAGCGCGCAGACAAGCTTCTGTTCATGGTTTCAATACCTCTGATACTTGCACTGTCCGTATTTGTAATACTCCTATTTCCCTATTCCCCTTCTCTTCAGGCAACAAGCCTGAATTTTGGGCTGTTGATTATACTTACGATAATTGCCTTCTTTCCAATAACCCTTTTTGCGGCAGGATTCTCTACTGGAAACAAGTTTGCAGGAATAAGCGCGCAAAGGTCTGTGCTCATACTACTAAGCTATGAAATACCTACTGTCCTTGTAGTTGCATCAATAGTGCTGATCTCCGGAAGCTATAACATGGCAAGCATAGTTGCCTCGCAATCAAGCTATTACTACGTCCTGCTCGTGCCAATAGGTTTCATAGTCTTCTTCATAGCCCTTCTTGCAGAGTTTGAAAGGCCGCCGTTCGATTTGAGGGAAGCCGACTCTGAACTAATATCTGGTTGGCTTACCGATGTAAGTGCCCCGTATTACGCCCTTGCGCTTTTCATAGACTATGCAAGGATGTTTCTTGGCAGCATACTTATAGCGATATTATTCTTTGGCGGATGGCTTGGGCCCTCGTTTCTTCCTCCGTTCTTCTGGATTGTAGCTAAGGCATTCATAATATCCATATTTATAATAATGATCAGGGCAACCGCATTTAGGATGAGGATAGACAGGATACTAAGGTTTGGGTGGGAGTGGCTCATACCTCTGTCATTAATAAATCTTATAATCGCATATATATTGTTTGTGTGAAGTGTGACAATGATAGGGCCTTTGGCTAAGACCATAAAAGCAGCTGTGTTTGAAAAGAGATTCACAACTGAATTTCCAGAGAAGAGGGAATCTATGCCTGATAGCTACAGGGGTAGGCTGCGGCTCGACATGGATACGTGCATAAGCTGTTCTGCATGCGCGATAATATGCCCGAACAAGACAATAACAATGGTAAGTGTGCTTACAGATAAAGGAGACAAGATAATGCCCCAAGTCGGGCATGAGCGGTGCCTGTTCTGTGCTCTGTGCGCCGAAGTTTGCCCTCCAAAATGCCTTACTCTTACCAAAAGCTACGAGTTCGAGGCGTATGACAAAAGGGAGTTGCTTACACGACCAGAGGAGCTTGAGTAGGTAATATGCTAGAAGTATATATATTTTCCATAATCTCTGCGATGACAATTGCGGCATCAGTGCTAGTCACCGCATCAAAGAAACTGCTTTATTCGGCAATCTTTCTTGCAATTGCGTTTTTAGGCAGCGCTCTTTTATTCTTCCTCATAGGACAGACAATGATAGCGTTGCTCCAGCTCATAGTTTTTGTTGGAGGATTATCCACATTCCTGATAGTCTCAATTGCTTCTGAGAACAAATTACCAAGGCTAATAAATTTATGGCACTTTGTTGCAGTCGCAGTGATACTGTTTGCAGCAATATTCTACACCACATCTGCATTTATGCCTTATACCAGTGCGTCACCAAGCAATTTCCTGGATGTCGCATCTGCAGCTTTAAGCACAGGATACGCCGTTTTCTACATAATGGCAATGTTGCTGTTTGCTGTAGCACTTAGCGGAGTCTTTATAATAAAAAAATTTACAAAGCTGTTGGTTTGAATGATACCTCCAATATACCTATTTGCGCTTTCATTTTCGCTCTTGTCAATAGGGCTTGCCAGCATAGCCTCAAACCGTAACATAATAGTGATGCTGCTTTCAGTCGAGCTGATATTTATTGCCAGTACCATAATACTTGCGTCATCATTCTATTACAATCCAAAGACCAGCCCGGACGCTGTAATAATGCTTTTCTCGATATTCTCCGTGGCGGCTGTAGAGGTAATGGCAGTAATAACATTCTATATATACCTTAAATACAGCGGTACAGGATTTGATATGAGGAAGCTTTCGAAGATCAGATGGTGAAAATTATGCTTGCACTTGTAGTAATTGTACCACTCATTGCAGCAATATTGGGTATAGCTGCAGTAAAGGATCCGAAAAAAGCCAAATACATTGCGGTTGCAGGATCCATAATAAGCTTCGCATCGGTTGCACTTGTCGGATACGGTACGGCAACCATTCCTTGGCTCAGCGTCGGCGTGCATGTATTTAACATATCGATAAGTGTGACCCCACTTAATTACCTACTTCTCTTTCTTGTCTTGTTAGTGGGAGTTTTTGTAATGGTATACTCCGTAGGTTACATGACTACGCTTAGTGAGCACAGAAGGTTCTTTCTTGAGATAATTGCGTTTCAGACGGCAATGGCGGTATTCGCAGTAAGCGGCAATTTCATAACGCTTTTCTTTGCCTGGGAATTTCTAAGCCTTACCAGTTACCTTCTCATAGGCTTCTGGAATCACAGAGATTCTGCAAATCGTGCTGCAAGAAGATCCCTCACCATAATATTCATAGGCGATCTTGCGCTTCTCGGATCAATAATAATGTTCTGGAGCGCATTCGGAACCCTTGAATTTTCAAGCATAATATCAATGCTAAGTTCTGTGCATCCAGCAGGCGTTTCGATAGCTTCTATGCTTCTTCTTATAGCGATATTTACGAAATCCGCCCAGTTCCCGTTCCATGAGTGGCTCATAGATGCAATGGAAGGCCCAACCCCCGTATCCGCATTCCTGCATTCAAGCACAATGGTGAAGGCAGGAGTATTTGTTGCAATAATTCTTGCACCAATATTCTATGTAGGTGGAACTGACGGATTCATGGTTGCAATAGGCATTGTAACTGCAGTAATCGCGACAGTAGCCGCAGCAAGGGAAATGCATATAAAAAAGGTAATAGCATATTCGACAATACAGGAGCTCTCCATAATGCTTGTCGCGGCCGGAAGCTCCTTCATTCTTCCTGCAATATACTTCTTTTTTGCGCAGACATTCTATAAGGCGCTTCTATTCTTCAGCTCAGGTGTCTCAATGGAGTCTACCGGCAAGGAAAATCTTAATGACATGTACGGCCTCCGCTCTTCAAAGATTTTATATGCATCAACTATATTCGGCGTACTGTCTCTTGCTGGCTTCATACCATTCTCCGGTTTCTTTGCAAGCAGCCTTATAGGGACAAGCCTGCTCTCTAACACCGTTGTATACGCAATAATGCTCGGCATAAGCATGCTCACAAGTTTTTATATATTCCGTTGGGTATCCTTCCAGGCGAGAACCACAAAGAGCGTGGAGATTACGGCCAATTACATGTCGACTCCAGCAAGCATGAAATACCCCATTGCACTTCTAGCCGCATTTACCCTTCTTGCATCGGCATTCATAATCTACATGCCCGGCTTCCTTAATTACGGCGGATATCTGAATTATCTCAGCATTCCCAATTCAGTCAACCTCTCAATTCAGGATGGCATATTATTCACAATACTGGTATCTGCCGGTGCGGCGCTTGCATACCTAGTCTATTACAAGAACATCATAAAGTTCAGCGCAAAATCAATGGACATATTCCTTTACACTAGGCCCATAATGAATTTGATATACAGAGTATTTACCATGGTGACATACGGTATTGCGGAAGGGGCATCGGTATTCGACTCGTACCTGAGCGACGGGTTCGACATGCTCGGTAGGCTTACATATCGCTCAGGGTACATATTAAGGAGAGCATCAGTCGGCGACATAAACATGTACGCCCTGATATTCATAATAGGCATCATCGCGCTATTAATACCATTTTATCTGCTGGTGATAGTCTGATACTTGCATATGCACTATTTGCACTTGCCTTTCTAATGGTATTGGGAAATCTGCTATTCCGGCTAGGGAAGCGCTCAAAAATGCAGTTATATTTCAACATTGCCGCCCTTTCCCTCTTAATCATAACAATAGTTGCGCTCCTTACCTCAGGATATTCCGGCGTCTTGCTAAATACCTTCTCATTCAACGGATTTTCTCTCTTTTTCGCCCTCATATTCACTGCAGGGCTTTTACTTATAAATCTCATATCATTCAGCTTTTCGGAGAACTATCAAGATTTTGCACTAGTGTCATTGTTTTCGCTTCTGGGAATGTATGTCGTTGCATCATCAGTTTCCCTGATAACAATATTCCTTGGGCTTGAATTGTCCACAATGCCCATGGTGTTCGCAATACTTTTTTCAAGGAAGGGCACCGAAGCCGCGGCAAAGCTCCTGATAATGTCTGCAATAGCAATAGCCGTTCTCTCATTTTCAATAGTGCTTCTGTTCAGCTCCACAAACAGTCTTGGCCTAAAGTCGTATTCGCAGGGAGGGATAATGGCATTCGCTGCGATCCTTTTCATAGCAAGCATTGGATTTGAGGCATCCATATTCCCATTCAATGTGCTCATACCCGACGTATACACCGGGGCGCAGGCGTATGTTACCGGCATGCTGGGCGGTGTAAACAAAAAAGTGGGATTTGCAGCATTGATGCAGGTGCTAATACTGGTATTCATATCAAACAGGGAGCTCTTCATGCTCGTTGCGGCGCTTTCGGTGCTTACGATGTTCTATGGAAACATAGTTGCTCTGATGCAGAAAAACACGAAGAGAATGCTTGCATACTCCTCAATATCCCAGGCAGGCTACATACTCATAGGCATTGCAGTCGCAACCAGCTCCGGCGCAGCGGCAAGCATGTTCCAGATATTCGCACACATGTTCATATTCATAGGCATGCTTGCAATAGTTGCCATACTTGAGAGAAGAAATAGGAATGGGATAGATGATCTGATAGGTCTTAACGGGGAAAACAGGTATCTCGCATTTGCCATGACCTTATTCATGCTTTCTCTTATAGGCCTGCCGCTTACTACCGGGTTTGTCGGAAAGTTCCTGATATTCCTTAGTGCGGTAAATGCGGGCTTTGTCTGGCTTGCAATTATAGGGATCTTGAATAGCGTTATCTCAATACTTTATTATGCAAGGGCCATAATGGCTATGTATACCGTGAAAGAAGGGGCAAGGAGCATACACGTTGAGCCGCAACTCATGATTGCTATTTTTATATGTATAGGAATTACTCTTGCATTCGGCATATATCCTGCGCCTCTCTTGTCCTTTACAGGCAATGCAGCGGCATATCTCTTCCATTAAATTGAATCGGCCGTATGCCACAAAAAGCGTATATATCTGAAAATACACAAAAATAATGTGTAAAAATGATGATAAAAAAGAAAAAGCCCATGCCTAAAAGCATATTGAACACAATAAACGAGTTAAAGGTAATTAGCGAATCTGACAATAAAAGTATAGAAGAAAAGAGGCGCACATTTTTACCATTGGTAAGGGAAGTTGCAGATAAAATGGACGTTGAACAGCCCGTAGTATCTGTGAACAGGAGCACAAACGCATATGTTATAAGAGAACAACATGTAGTTTTTGGGGATAAGGTTCTAGATAAATTAAATGAAGAAGAGCTTAAGTCTGTAATTGCACATGAATTGGGGCATATAAAACACAAAGCATTTAAGTCTAAGGTTACTATGTCAAATATACGTAAGAATATGGAGTTTACAATTCCATCATCGCTATTCATCTTAGAAAATATATTTGGCAATATAGGATATACAAGTGTCCCTGGATTTGTGGTGCGTGAGACACCTTTAGTGCTATCTGCAGTTGGTGCGAACTATGTAATAACGTATGTTGGAACTATGGCATCTTCAGTTTTAAGCAGGCTGCATGAAAGGAAGGCCGATATGGAAGCAATAAAAGCATATGGCCCAGAAAATTTCATAAGGTCTCAAGCAGCTATATACTCATTGAATAGCGACTTAAATCCTATTCTTTCTAGATATTCTGAAGGATTACCAAAAGCTAACCTGCGTGTTGCAGAAAAATTAAAACATTATAAATCCACATTTAAGTCAAAACTGCACCATTTTGTATTTGGTACGCATCCTACAAAGATTCAGAGATTCAAAATGGCTGAGAAATACGCTAGAAAGCACCCTAATGAAACTGCAATAGAGTAAAATCCAGGTAATAATTAGCTATACTCTCCTGCCCCTTCTTCCTCCTGGCCTCTTTGTTGTATCTGTAGGTATCGGGGTCACGTCCTCTATGCTCCCTATTTTTATCCCGCTTCTTGCCAGGGCCCTGACAACAGCCTGCGCTCCGGGTCCTGGGATTTTGGAGCCGTGGCCTCCTGGCGCCCTTATTTTTATGTTTATATTTGTCACTCCCTTCTCAAGCGCAGTTGCAGCTACCTTGTACGCTGCCTGCATTCCGGCATGCGGTGATCCTTCCTCGTGGCCTGTATTCACAACCATACCCCCGCTTCCAGTTGCTATTGTTTCACATCCTGACAAGTCGGTAAGAGTTATTAGCGTATTGTTTTTTGACGAATAGATGTGCGCGACGCCCCACCTTATTGCCTTTGGAACATACTTCTGCTGCGCTTCAAGTGCAACATTCTCATAAGATATGTTCTCTTTTGCGCTTTCCTTATGCTGCTCCTTTTTTGTTTTTGGTTCGCTTTTTTTCTTTCCTGCCATCTTCATCCCTCTTTTTCTGCAGCCTGCTCTTTAATTTCAGCATCTGGTTTTTCTTCAGGGCGTGCTGCCTCCTCCTTTACTTTTGCTGTAGGTTCCGGCTGTGCAGGATTAAGGTTTATCGGCTTGTAATAGCTTATCCTCTGCTCTTCGTCAGACTTGACCATGTATCCTGGTGATTTTACTTTCCTTCCATTTATTGATATGAATCCGTGTGTGATGAGCTGCCTCGCTTGTTTATGTGTCTTTGCAAGGCCAAGCCTGAAAACAACAGACTGTAGTCTCCTATTCAATATGGATTCGGGAGTCACTCCCAGAAGGTCGTCTATTTTCGCTCCGCTTCCCACTATGCTGTACCTTTCAAGCCTCGCTATCATGTCGCTTCCAACATTCTCTCCTACCCTGTTTGATAATATATCTCTAGCATTCCTCCTAATTCTGCTCACTTCTGTGGTGGTTTTCCATAATTCCCTGAGGTTTTTGAGCCCGTATTTCTCCTTGAGGCCGTGCTCCTTTTCTATCCTCTGCGCATTCCACATTACTTTAGAAGGCTCGAATTTTTTTCTGATTCTTTTCGGATCTCCCATTCAAATCACTTCTTTGCAGGCGCTGCAGCTTCGGTGCTGGGCGCTCCGACCGGTTTTGCCGGAGTCTGTGCCGCTTTTGCTGCTGCTTCCGCAGTCTTCTTTGTGACTCCGACTGTCGCGCCCGTTCTTCCTGTAGACCTTGTCTTCTGGCCCCTTACCTTCTGTCCATACCTGTGCCTAAAGCCTCTCCATGACTGTATCCTTATATCATTTTCGATATCCTGCCTCACCTTCACAATGAGGTCCGTACCTACAAGATGCATGTCCGCGCCAGTCTCCCTGTCATTTCTTCTATTAAATATATAAAGAGGGATTTTTGCCTTTTTCGGGTCATTAAGAAGCTCCTCTATCTTCTCTATGCTGTCTTCATTAAGAGATCCAAGTTTCGTTGACTTGTCTATTCCGTACAGGCTCTTTATCGATATTGCAAGCGCATTTGCGAAATTTTGGCCTATCCCCTTTATCTGGGACAGCGCTGATGGTATGTCTAAATCTCCGTTAATGTCTCTTCCAGCTATTCTTATTATGCTTTCAGCCTTCTGCTTCTCTCTCTGCTCCTGCTTTGGTTTCTGTTCGTTGCTTTCTTCAGCCATCAATCCACCGGATGTAAAACACATTAATGATTATAATATACCTAAAACATGCAAATCCTGCACTGCAAGATAAGCCAATATATTATAATTACAAAGCTTTTTAACTCTTATAGCAAGGTTCCTAAAATTGAGACACAAAAGATATAAGCTATTCAGGCAATATTCCCAATAGAATTAGCGAGAATATGCTGCATATCACCAAAAAAATAAGAAAGAGCAACGTGCAATCGGATTCAGTAACGAAAACCGTGGAGTGTAATCCATCTGACCAGACAATTGGCAGGGCCATACCACAAAGCATTGATTTTGGAAACCCTGCAGTCTATGAACTTCTATCTTCAACTGCAAAAGCATATCCTAAAAATGAATGTGTATATTATAATGGCACCAAAATGACGTACGGCGAGGTGGACGAGGCTTCTTCAAGGTTTGCTTCTGCGCTGGCGTCCATCGGCGTGCAAAAAGGCGACAGGGTTGCAATATTTCTGCCAAACATACCTCAGTTTGTCATATCCTATTTCGGCATATTAAAGGCAGGTGCTACTGTAGTGCCCTGCAGCATAATGTATAAAGGGAGGGAGCTTGAACACCAATTAAGTGATTCAGGCGCGAATTTCATAGTAGCTTCAAAGGATGTCGTTAAGGAAAAGTCAAGGAAGGATGGCAAAAAAAGCAAGTCATACAACGATCTTTACAAACCAGTCGATGAATGCCGAAAAAACCTGGATATTACTGTGGTGACAACAAGCGTTACTTCTTATCTTCCAGGGCTAAAGAGAAAGCTCTCAAGGCTTGGTGGCATAAGGAAAGTGGAAAGGCAAGGCACATTTGACTTTTCAAGGCTTATAAAATTAAACAAACCAATAGAACAACTGCCTGATGTAAAGTCAAGGGATGATGTCGCTGTGCTTCAGTACACTGGGGGCACAACAGGTGTGTCAAAAGGAGCAATGCTCACTCACTACAATCTTTATTCAAATGCTGCATATGTTTCAATATCATTCCCTATGGCAAAAGAGGATGTCTCATTGTGCATACTTCCGCTTTACCACATTTACGGCATGACTGCAACCATGAATTCCGCATTATATGCCGGGGCAAAAATCGTACTCCTCCCAAAGCTGCACCTAAAGGAGCTTATGAAGACAATACAGGACCAAAAGGTCACCGCGTTTTGTGCCGTTCCTGCGATATACGGTTTGATAAACGATAATCCTGAGTCAAGGAAATATGACCTGCGCTCCGTGAGAGTATGCATGTCCGGCGGA
Organism: Microcaldota archaeon; assembly: GCA_021803425.1. GTDB lineage: Archaea > Micrarchaeota > Micrarchaeia > Micrarchaeales > CABMGC01 > JAJZNA01. The sequence goes on from JAJZLN010000025.1 coordinate 13,140, forward strand.
ATGGAGTTGGATGCAACAATACGCGATAAATTTGTGTCGCTTACCGGAGCAAAATTGGTCGAAGGATATGGCCTTTCCGAAGCAAGTCCGGTAACCCACAGCAATCCTTTGGATGGAAGAGCCGTAAAGGAGGGGTCGGTAGGCATTCCAATTACTGATACTGAAGCAAGGATAGTTGATCCGGATGACCCTACAAAGGTACTTGCTTCAGGTGAAATAGGCGAGCTTGCAATAAAGGGCCCCCAGGTTATGAAAGGATACTGGAACATGGAAGAGGAGACCAAGAGGGTTCTCAGAGACGGATGGCTTCTGACAGGAGATCTCGCAAAAGTGGATAATGCCGGATATTTCTATATAGTATCGAGGAAAAAGGACATGATCAATGTTGGCGGATTGAAGGTGTATCCTCGTGAAGTCGAAAGCGTTCTGTTCGAAAACAATGCAGTAAAAGACGTTGCAGTAGTCAGCATGCCTGACAAATTCAGCGGAGAAGTAGTTAAAGCGTTTGTCGTATTGAAGGAAAACAATACGAATGTAACCGAAAAGGAAATAATCGAATATTGCACAGAAAGGCTTGCCAAGTACAAGGTTCCAAAATCAGTAGAGTTTGTAGACGTGCTTCCAAAAAGCATGATAGGCAAGGTTCTTAGGAGGGAGCTCAGGAACGGCGCATGAACAAGCATTTTTGCAGCAGTGGCGATTTCTAGTAGCAAAAATACGCCAAGGTTGGGATTTCCAAAACTTTTGATAAATCCTTCAAAAGTCTGTTTGAACCCAAAAGGCCCGTGAAGGCCATACGCTTGCAGGAAATGTTTTCCAGGCGTACGCGATACCGGATTCCGCCACCTTGGCACGATAAGGTTATTCTCAACAAAGCTTAATAAAAAGGTTAGTGTGTGTCGGAAGTTATTTATTGATGTCCAACAATATCCTGTTAGATAGCATGACAAAGAGGATAGCAGTATGCATTACTGGGGCGTCTGGTGCAGCATATGCATACAGGTTCCTGGAAGAGATACATAATTCGGGAATCGCAGAAACCCATCTTGTTGTAACAAAGCCCGGGGCGATGGTGATAAAGCAGGAGCTGGGTATTGCTTCAAAAGATGTGGAGAAAATTGCGGATTTCAGCTATGACGAGCGCAATTTCATGTCGCCAATAGCAAGCGGCTCTTTCAGGCTGGACGGATGCCTTGTATCTCCATGTTCCATGAAGACACTTTCAGGCATAGCACACGGATACGAAGAAAATCTTGTAATAAGGGCGGCATCAATAGCTTTAAAGGAGGGATGGAAGCTGGTTCTTATGCCCAGGGAGACTCCGTTCGGAATAATACAGATAAAGAACATGCTTGCTGCGGCAGAGGCAGGTGCAATAGTGATGCCTCCACTTCCTCAATTCTATTTCAGACCAAAAGATATTAATGAGATCATCGACATGACTGTCGGAAAGATGCTCTCCATTTTTGGCATTAAGAGCGAGCTTTCAAAGGAATGGGGAGTTGAAATGCGTGAGGAGACTGAGTATGCAAAGCATGATTAGTCTGTAATGCCGCTATAAAGTGTGAATAAATGATAAAAGATCTACGAAGCTATTTGGATTACCTATCAAAAAAAGGAAAGTTGGCGCATGTAAAATCCAAAGTCAGTCCTGAGCTCGAGATATCGGCATTTACAAACAAGGAGAATTCGGAGCACAGAAATGAGAGCCGCGCATTGGTTTTCGACAATGTTGATGGATACAGCATTCCTGTCGCAACAAATCTGATGGGATCTGCATCAACACTTAGCGATCTGTTCTCCGGTTTTCAGATGGCGGATATTCTTGGCAGTCTGTACAATTCAGATGGGATTCCTATAATAAAGAGTGCAAAAACAGTCATCAATTCAAGACCGAGGCTCGTAAAGAAAGGCTTCGGCGGCTACGAAAAGCTTTCCAGTCTTGATGAAATCCCTATACTTAAGACATGGCCAGGGGATTCGGGAAGATTCATAACCCTCCCACTTGTCATTACTGAGAGCCCTTCTGATGGATCCACAAATGTGGGGATATATCGAATGCAGGTATTTGATGGTGAGACTACGGGCATGCACTGGCAAGTGCAGAAGGGCGGAGCAATACATGCCGCCGAGGCGCTTGAGGCGAAAAAGGAGTTGAACGTCTCTGTCGCAATAGGCACAGATCCGTACAATATAATATCCGCAGTCGCCCCGCTGCCACATGGCATAAACGAGTTCTCTTTTGCAGGTGCTGCAAGAGGCTCAAGGACTGATCTTATAGACTGCGATGGCTATCCTCCTGTGCCTTCCAATTCAGAAATAATAATAAAAGGACATATAGATCCTTCAGAGAAGAGGGATGAAGGTCCATTCGGGGACCACACCGGATATTATTCGATAAAGGAGCCAATGCATGTATTTCATATAGATGGCATATACGCCAAGAAGGATGCGATATATGCGGCAAGCGTCGTCGGCTTCCCGTGGAACGAAGACTGCGTTGCGGGGCAATTCCTGATGGACTATCTGAAGCCAATGATAAAGTTCGTAAGTCCTAACATAGTTGACATATTCCTTCCGCCAGAGGGGGCGTTCACAAACCTGTGCTTCGTATCATTAAAAAAGAGGTTTCCTGGAGATGCAAAGAAGACCATATTTTCGCTCCTTGGACTCGGACAGCTGTCTCTGACAAAGATGATAGTGGCGTTCGACGATGACATTGATGTAAGGGACATGGGAAGAGTAATGTGGGCGCTGTCAACCCGAGTGGATCCTGAAAGGGACGTGCAGATTCTAAATGGCACGCCAACAGATACCCTTGATCACGCATCAAATGTTACGGGATACGGATCAAAGATGCTCATAGATGCAACAAAGAAATCGAGGCAGGAAGGCTATTTCAGGGATTGGCCCGATGTCATTATTCCTGACGCTGAGATAAGCCGTGAGGTCGATAAGAAATGGAAGCAGATAAGCTGAAGGGCATACTTAACGAGCTTCTCGCCCCGAATCTTTTAGTATTTAACATATGCTTTGTATATATAGGCATGCTGCTTTCGCAAAGCGTGACTTTAAGGATAACAATTCTTGTGACTATAGCATTCCTTTCCGGTAGGTCGGCCGGCATCATCGCAAACAGGTATGTGGGCAGGGATATAGATCTTTCAAATCCAAAGAAGTCAGGCATGTACAGCCTGGGCATACCGAAGCAAAATCTCTTAGTTATGTTTGCAATTCTGTTCCTTGTATTTGCAGCTAGCGCCTATGCACTTAACCGGCTTTCATTCATGCTTACCCCGCTAGTGCTTTTGCTCTTCTTTGTGGATCCCAAGTCCAAAAAATATACCAACAAGCGCCATTATCTTGTCGGCATCATAGAAAGCTTCGATGTTCTTGGCGGATACATAGGGGCGGCAGGAGCGATTCCAACCAGCGTAGTGGTTTACCTATTTGCGTTCAGCATCATATTCATTGGCGGGGGATTCGATATCCTCTATTCAATAACGCACACGCAATTCGATATCAAGTACAAACTAAAAACGGTTCCGTCAACGATTGGCATAAATGCTGCACTAGATCTGTCATTATATTCACACATTATGGCGATAGCCTTCCTGCTAGCTGCAGCAGTTCTTTCAGGAAGTTACATAATAATTGCCGGAGCAATAGGCGCATCCGCGTTGCTTCTGGCTCAGCACCACGGTATAAATCCTCATAATGACACAGATATAAGGAGAAGGATAGCATTATATAACAGCACTGCAGCGCTAGTAATGCTCTCATCATTTTTGGTAAGCACATTGGTGTAATATAATGAGCCAGAGGATAAACGACACGTTTACAAGGATACACGGGCACTATGATTTCTTCAATCATCTCTTCAGTTTTGGTTTAGATATCCTATGGCGCAGAGATGCTGCAAGACATTCAATAATCAGCAAGAGGAGATATCGCGTCCTTGATGTGGCGACCGGAACAGGAGATCTTGCAATAGCAATTTCTGCGGAAGCAAAACGAAGCGGCAAGGAGGCCCAGATAATCGGCATGGATTTCAACAAATACATGCTTGAGCATGCAGAAGAAAAGACAAGGCGGCTTGGTCTGAAAAACATAAGATTTGAATACGGGGATGCATTGCACATGGCATATCCTGATTCATATTTTGATGTAGTTGCAAGCGGATTCGCACTTAGGAACTTCGATAGCCTTAAGGTATTCGGAAGGGAAATGAAGAGAGTAATGAAGAAGGGCGGCACATTCGTTTTGTTGGATATGTCAAAGCCTGACAGCAACCTAAATCTTACTTCATTCTATTTTAGCATAATACGTGCAATAGGTTCTATTGTATCAAAAGGATCATATAAGTGGCTTACCAGCAGCATAATGAATTTTGACAGGAATGCAGCAGCCGAGCTTCTGAGTAAACAGGGTTTCAAGAATGTGAGAGTTATAAGACTAATATCAGGTATATCATTCATAATAACCGGAAATAAATGACTAGACTATATCGCCACTCTTATGAGATCCGAGTATTTGATAAAAGAGCTTCCTAATCTTATGCTTGCAAGTCTCTCCTGAGCTCTTGTTACATATTCATTGTTCATGTGCACTGCTTTTATTAGTGCATAATTTCTTCCGATACCATAGTCTTTCTGAATGCTTGTGACGACATTGGGAACCAGTTGCTTATATCTGCCCTTTTTTACATAATACATGTAATCCGCTATATCATCTCTTATCTGGAATGCGATTCCTATGTCCTTTCCTGAGAGATACATCTCATCAGCAATTTTGCTTGACTTGTATATTGCTGCAGAATTAAAGCAACTCGCGATCAGCGATGCGCTCTTCAACGTAACTATCTTTATGTACTGGCTAAGGTTGGGTGCGCTACGCATTTTTTGGTACCTGTAATCAAGCGCTTCCCCAGCGCACATTTCCATGCTCGACCTTGTTATTGACATAAGCACATTCTCTCCGTATTTTGAGGCCAGCTCAACGGACTTCGCTATCAATGCGTCTCCTGCAAGTATGCCTATGTGAATCCCGTATTTGGAATGGACCGATTCAACGCCTCTTCTGATTTGATCTCCGTCAATAATATCATCGTGTATGAGAGAAGAGGCATGAAGAAGCTCTGCAGCCACTGCCAAATCAACGAACCTTATCGGATTTTCGTTTATCATGCCTGCGCCCATCAATACGAATGTTGATCTAAGGAGCTTGCTCTTTTTGCCGAGGAGATGCACCGACGGCAAATACAAATCGCCATTTATGAAGTCTTCAGTGCTGAACGATTCCAGTCTCTTCCTAACCCGTTTCAAATTTTCCAATATGCTCCTAGGAAACTTAACGGCATAATTCTCTAAAGTTATAGGCATAATATCAAAGCAACTTTATTATATCACACTAAGCTTAAAAATCTACCAGCTTCCGGCATCAAATCTGTCGCCTATCTTCATGTGCATTCTTGAAGATGCCCCTGCCTTAAGCTCAATCACATAGCGGGCATCTGCGTCAGGCTTAACCGTCCTGCAGGAAAATATGGATTTGCATGGCTTTGCCATTTTCCATATATGAACTATTTTCCATCCCTCATCAAGCCATATTATGTCTATGCTAATCTTCATTTTCAGCATCCAGAACCCGTGCCTTCCGTTCCTGTCAAATACGAATAGCATCCCTTCATTATTCCCAAGCCGCTTGCAGTTCATCAGTCCTACAAATTTCTTTCTAAATGTATCCGCTACAAGCAACTTTAATTTCCTGCCGTTGAAGCTGATCGCCACGGTTTCATATTCGGGGCTGCGGTACGTCCCTCCTGCTCTTATGTGGTGACCTATTCTTCCGGGATGTTTTGTAAATTTCAGATGTACCACATTATTTCACTATGGTTCTGCTCTGCTCCCTCATGAACTGCTGAAGGTAGAATTTGCTTCCTGTTCCTTTGCCGGTAAGCCCGCTTTCCTTCCATCCTACGAATGTCTGGAGTCCGACTATCGCGCCTGTCGTAGCGCTGGTCCCTCTGTTTACATATACGACTCCCGCTTCGATGTTGTCCATAAATTCCTTTATCTCGCTCTTTTTCTTGCTGTAAAGCCCGGCGGTGAGCCCGTAAGGCACGTCATTCGCCATTTTTATGGCATCGGCGAAGTCTTTGTATTGCGCTATTGCAAGAAAAGGCAAGAAAAGTTCATCATGAAAAAGCCTGTTATTGTGTTCCGCTTCAAATATTGTCGGTTCGACGTATGCTCCATCAAGCCCCAGCTCCATATGCTTGCCTCCGTAAACTATCCTCCCAGAAGTCTTGCCTTCTTCTACCGTTTTGTTGTATTTGTCGAGTGCTGAATGGGATATCAAAGGACCAATATAATTGTCTTTGCTCAGCGGATTTCCTATTTTAAAGGTCCTGACCTTGTCAAGAAGTTTGCTGATGAATTCCTCCTTAATAGAAGCATGCACATATACTCTCGAGCATGCACTGCATTTCTGTCCGCAATATCCGAAAGCTGCGCTTGAGATTCCCGACACTGCTTCATCAAGGTCTGCGTATTTAGATACTATTGCGGGATTTTTGCCGCCCATTTCAGCTACAAAAGACTTTTGTAGTCCCAGTCCATAGGCTTTTTTAATCATCCCAATTCCTATCTCTTTTGAACCAGTGAATGCAATGCCTTTCACGTCCGGATTTATTACTAGTTCATCTCCTATCTCGGATCCCGGCCCTGTAACGAGGTTGAATGCGCCCTTTGGGACTCCCGCCTCTTCAAATATTTTGTAAAGCTCCACTCCAGTAAGCATGGTCATGTTATCGGTTGAGGAAGGTTTGAATACGACTGTATTGCCGGTTATAAGTGCCCCGCTGCTCATTCCAGCCGGTATGGATATCGGGAAATTGAATGGGCCTATCACCCCGAAAACTCCGTAGGGCCTTAACACTACGTTAACCTTCTCCTCTTTCCCGGGAGCCCCTTGAAATCCTGATTTTACCTTTGCCGTGCTTGCCTTCAGAGAAGATTTTCTTATGTACCCCTTATTTTTAATAATCTCAATTGCATAGTACCTGAAAAAATCTATGGCTTCATCAACCTCACCTACTGATTCATATCTGCTCTTTCCATTCTCTATGCTCAGGATTGCAGACACTTCGAACTTTCTCCTTGAAAGTATCCCTGCGGCCTTTTCGAATATCGCTGCGCGGTCTCTATAATCCATGCCGCTCCATGCTGGAAAAGCTTCCTCCGCAGCTTTTATGGCCTCTTTCACCTGCTCTCTAGTTCCTTTCTGGAACTTCCCTACGAGATTTTTGTCTATCGGGGAGTACTCTGAAAGTTCCTCATGCGAAAATACCTCATTTCCTCCAATATACAACGGGTGTTTCTTGCCAAGCATTTCATTCGTTACCATGCCAACTGCGTCTTCGAAAAGCTTGTCAAATTCATCCTCCCTCCCCTCTTCCAAAAATTTCTTGTAAGTAAATTCATTCTTAAAATCAGCCGGCATAAAATCACAAAAGTATCATGCAATTTAACTTATAAAAACATTCTGTTGGGCGTGCAAAGCGCATTCCATGGCAATCCATTTAAATCTTTAACTGCAAAATAAGGTTATGGCTTCAAAAGCGAAAAAAGAGGACACAACGAAAACGGCAAAAAGCCATCTTAAGAGGAATGTATCGGTAATAATACTGATCCTAGTTATTTTCGGAGCAATATTGTTCTATAATGAATATTTAAGCGGAGGCATAATAAATGCTGCATCATCCCTTTCAAAAAATCCCGAAGGCATCGGAACAATAATAACACAAAAAATCGCTGCCGCGTCACAGATAAAAATAGCCTATGTGGGGCTAGTGTCTGGCGACGTATATCCGCCTCCTCCAGCAAACGATCCGTATATCTCAATACCGTTTGCCATGAATTTTTCAAAATATGGAAATGACGAAAGAGTTTCGGTTTCGATGAGTGACGCCCAATTACTGGGCATATCAAATTTCAGCGCTGTGGGCATATCTGTAAATAACGGAACAAAAGTGTATTCATGCTACGATATAAACGAAACCGGCTTCAAGTGCTTTGAAACTACCGGAAACGTATTTCAGGTGGCTAGTAAACTCTCTAGCATGCTTAATCTTTCAGGCACAACAAAATTCAATGTTACTGGAGCATTTCCAAGTTCATACTCTGGGGAACCATGCTGGTCTGTAAGCGGCAACGGCACCATATTGGGGAATAGTGCGTTATTCAGGGGCAACAGCTCATATCTGAACATAAACGCATGCCTTTCTCCTGATTATTATGTTCCAGTATATGTGAATGCGACACTGGTTCCGTCCGGTGCGGCACCAATAAACATACTAATCAAGGAGGTTGCATTGTCAAATGAAACTTCACAATCGCAGGTCACGTCTCTCCCCGCTCCCATATCAAATTCCACTTAACGGACCGCAGAATCATGGCCATTTATGTGCAGATGCCATACGTCGCATCATGAAAATAGTGCGGCTATCTCCTCCTTTCTATGTGAAAATTTCTTTGCAAGTGGCTGCATTATGCTGTCAAGCGCACGGGACGAAGAAATCTTCAGGTCGCTTGGATGCAGCTTCTTATTTGCAAAATCAGATTCCAGTTCCTTATATGAATTGTAGGTGATATCACCTCCATATTTTCCTTCCCTTTCAATCTTCAATTCTCCTGACAAAGGAAATATTATGTATCTGCACAGTTGGAGCACAGGATTTTCGCCTATCATGCCCTCCGGGCACCATGCGCTCTTTATTATAGAATTGATTTCTTCATTGCTTGCAATTATTGGTATGGCCGATCCCGGCTTTGATTTAGACATCTTCATTGCCGCCACTATTTCCTCCTTTGCAGCGTCTTTATCAATCGTTGGCGGCTCTTTGAGGCTTGGAATCAGATGGTGGTGTATTGGTACTATCCGTTTCATTTTCAAGTCTTCAAAGGTCTCTTTCGCCAGAACATGCACCCTTCTCTGGTCCATGCCCGCATGAGGTATATCCACGCCAAGAGCAGATATGTCTGCAACTTGCATGATTGGGTATATGTATTGCGACACGTGCAGCGTATCCTTCTCGCTCCTTCCTTGTATTATGAGCGTACGCGTAGCTCTCGCCATTGTCGTGCGGCTTGCTATCTGCACAACAAGCTTCCAGTACTCGTTGTTGTCCCTGTAGAGATCAGAGCCCAGTATCACTTCCGTGTTTGGACAGAAAAAATTGAAGAGCTCCCTGTAAAATTCCGAAGCTTTTTTTATGCGGCTCCAGTCGCCTCCAAGCTTGTTATTAGCTACAGTATGCCAGTCTGCAAGCAGCACCTGCGTCTTCACACCTGCCTTATCAAGGTCGTTTATCTTCTTCCCTGCAACGAGTATGTGGCCTATATGCGGCATTCCGCTTATCTCAAGACCTATATAATGCTTGGGGTGTTCATTTGATTCTAGAAGAGCCCTCAGATTCTGCTCTGTTATCACTTCTTCAAGAGGCTCTGATTTTATCAGATTGATTCTTGAGTCTATGTCCATAACTTCATCCTAAATCCTTCATTATAATAAATCCCGATAATCATTATAAATGATGGTTTTATCAGCTCCGAAGCGTAATATGTAGGGGTTGTGTCGTAATAACGGTGTCATTCTTTTCAAGGACAGGGCAAGCGAACCTGATGCGCTCGTAGATGCATTAGGCGCATAGATGAATAGCGTAAGTGCACTCTATCAGCCGGTCCGGCTTTATTTTGTGCTTCTTGCCAGTACAAGTGCAGCTTCCTTTGGGTCAAGTTTTGTTGTATTTATCGTCACTCCCTCCCTTAAAGTTATCTTCCTGAATGGGCCATGAGATTTCTCAAATGCATCTAGCGATTTCCTATCCGATATCTTGCTGTATTTTGAGCCATCCCGTAATAATATCCTTTTGTGCAGCTCGTTTTTGCTGCAAATCAATTCTGCAAATACCACTTTTCCTCCATGCAATTCTACCATTTCCACAACCTTTCTTATGAACGTTCTGTCATTTGGCCTTGCGTAAGTGAAGATTAGATTCTCTTTCTTAACTGACATGAGCATTATTGCTGCAAGGTTTACTGCTCTTATCATTTCTTCTGATTTTTTGTTTCCGTGTCCATATAGCGGCCTTACAGCATCTATTGCTATGTGGTTGTGGAAAACTGGATATCTAATGAGCTTTGAAAGCTCTCTTGCTATGGTGAGCTTTCCTGCACCTGGTGGGCCGTAGATGAATACTAATTTCATAAAATCATATGCTGAAATATCCATTGAACTTTGGCGTTGTATTTATTTTCTTGCATATGTTGTGAACATGTGCAATTATATGGGTTCTTTCTCTGCAAGTTTTCTTATGTGGATTCAAGCACCAAATATGGAAGCAGCTGTTTACACTCAAGATTCACTTCACAAACTTCATATAAATCCTGCGGTACTGCAGCAGCACAGATACTATCAGGATCCCGATTATTGCAAAGTATGGGTATAAGAGATGAGAACCTGCACCTTTGATGCTGACACCTATAGTTACAGTCAAAATCAGGCTTAGGAGCCCCAGAAAGGCGATCACCAACGCGTGTACGGTGAATATCATGCTGAATGCAACGCTCTGGTTGTCTGAACCCTTTTTCTCTTGAATGCGGTAGAACAGCGAAGGGAGGTTCATAAGATACGGATATTTTTCAAATAGCGTGTATCTGTATTTAATTATCAAAAGGAGCACTACCAGAGTGCAGGTGAATACGAAAGGCACTATTAACAGCGTATTTGCCATGCCAACGATTCCAAAATAATATGCTCCAGCAATCCAGGCAAAAAGAACAAATAGCAGCCCTATAACAATAAGTACTTTGGCTACGCGTTCCAGTCCGTATCTCTTAAGCCTTTTATTGGCCATAGTACGTTTTCCTAGCCAAATTATTTATATCTTTGTCCGGTTGACTGTAATTTGTAGTTTTATTCCCTAATCCGCAGTTTTACTTGTGATTAAATTACAAAGCCTCCACAGAGCAATCTTTTTAATGCTCTTGTCACATGATTATATGATATTATGGCGTTTAAGTCAAGAAAACCATTTGAAAAAAAAGGAACAGAATCGGTTGAACCCGTATTGATTTCGGATAGTCAGGTATTTTTCAGAAGAGATTTGGATAATGCTATGCCTGTTGGATTCAGGCTAGCTACATTTGATGAGATAAGGCTGCATCGTATGCGGGATCCCAATTTCAGAAAGGAGATACGGGACAAAGCGCTTTGGGCTTATAAGGATGACAAGAAATCCGAGATCGTAACAGTTTGTTACTTCGCATTTAGCATATTCCCAATGGTGAACGTTTATAAGCTGTTTGTTTCTCCTACAAACGACTTGCCCCTCGTAACTTTCGCTTGGGCAGCGTATGTGAAAGATGGACATGAAGCAAATGCACAGGAAACTGTTGTAGCTGCTCTTTCAAAAACAAGAAGAGCCAGTGCAGATTAAGTCTATTTCCATCACTGATAGTGCATATTGCAAAATAATAAAAGTTCAATCAGTGCGATGCGCATGATTTCGAATTGGCTTGGCAATCAAATGTCACCAATTTAGCTATGTTGTTCATATCCATGTTCAAAGCTGCGCCCTCTGCTCGAGCAACAGAAAAATATTTATATATAAACAATCTCCATATACTATGGTTTCCTTTAATTTGTGTGCTTATCACACTGATTTTGTCTATGTTGGGGATGGATTTTAATGAACATTATCAAGAATTATCACATTACACATAAAGATCCATTCTGCACGAAGAAGGTAAGGAAGAGGCAGAAGATATACGAAGAAGGCAATTTAGTTGCCATATACGATTCCAAGGCAATGGTGGAAGGGCACAGCCTTATAATAACAAAACACCACTCTCTCGGGCTCTTGGACCTCAAAGAGCAAGATGGCGCACTTCTTTTCAAAATTATCAAAAAAGTGCTTCCGCCTATACTGAATCTATACAATTGCGGAGTTCCAGCCTATGACCTTAAAATAAGGAGCGGTGATTATTCCGGGAGAACTGTCAATCATTTTCATGTCCACATGATACCAAGGAGGATAGTCTCCGGCCCGGATGGCAAATTCATGTATGAAAGGATATATGAGAATAATCTCAAGAATCCAGACCGCCCATTCCTTGATGATATAAGCGAAGAAGTGAAGAGCTTAAGGAGAAAGATCAATGAGGAAGAAGTGATACACAATATTAAGCCCATATTAAAAGCGAAATTCGATATGGATAATGTAAATATATATAAAAATACGTTCTATGTTTCAGAGCATTTCATGGCCATATACCATCCCAATCCTGTGATTGAAGGCCATTCCATATTGGTGCCAAGGAGAGATTTTTCAGACCTTTTGGATATAAGCGAATCTGAATCTATTGATCTTGTGCGCACATACGCAAAAATAATGAAATTGCTGCTGGATAACTATGGAAAGGGCAGCAGATCATATATAACATCAATGGTAGTCGGAGGTTATGATTCTGCTCCTGTAGACAGGCTCCACATAAATCTGATTCCGCGATCCAAGCTGGATTGTTATTCAGGAAGAAACGACGAAATATATTACGATCTTTATGAAAATGCCGTCCGGATACCTATAATGAAAGAATCTCAGATAAGCGATGAAGTAAAGTCTCTGCGGCGCATGCTTTCATAATGCCATGATATATCCGCTCAGATAATGTCAGACAGCCTTGCCATGCCAAGTGGAATAAGCATCTCATTTGCACTTAGTCCACCGTGGAGTCCCAAATAGCTCTCCTTTCCGGTCTTCAAATGGTGATACCATATTGTCTTTCCATCATCCGGCAATATCATAATGTCGCCTATTCTCTGCTTGAGCCGCCTGCTTGCATTTCCATTTCCAAACAATCCCATATCAACGGCGTTCTGAGATTTAATTATCTTTGCAATTCCAGAATATTTGCTTGAAATGTAATTGTATGCTTCATCAAGCTTTCCCTCCTTTATGTGGATGAATAAGTCCCTGGGGCTTCCAACTGGCGGTATGATTCTGCCGTTCTCCCTCCCAAGAAATCCCATGAATTTCTTGTCATTATTAATGTATTCTGTCGAATTCATGTCTACTTTTGTATGGCCATGATCCGCAGTGAATATTACAAGCGTGTCTTCCGCGGATTTTCTGTCTGCCTTTTCAAGTAGCTGCTTCTCAAGTATGCTTGAAACAGAAGCTATTTCGGATCTTGAATTTTCTCCAAAAGGCCCATAGAAATGCGTGACAGTGTCTATTGTTTCCATATACGAATTTATGTACGTACGGCTTTTTTCTGAACGTATCAGCCTGTTAATTGTTATCGATGCATCGGTATGTGATATGTAAGGTATTATTTCAGAACCTTTTTTCATAATGTTACTGAAAGTTCCATGCGCTATGCCTTTCGGCATAAGCGATAGCGATTTTATTCCGTGGGCGGAGAGTTTCTGATAAAAAGTCTTGCCATTATAGAGTATTTTAGGGTCTGTGCCTATCTTTTTGAGGTCTATATTGTGCTTTGAGAGTTTTGTGAAAGGTATGGTTTTTATCGCCATCTTTATCTCTTTCATGTACAGCAGCCATTCAGCAAGCCCATGCTGGTTCGGCGTTAATCCTGTGCTTACTGTTGTAATTGCCGCCGAAGTTGTTGAGGGAAACACGCTTGTAATTGGCATTATCATGCCACGCTTCGATATGGATTTGAAGAATCCGTCGGGTTTGGCATCATTGAGCATGCGGTATCCTAATCCGTCAAACAGGAAAAAGACAACCTTTTTTATGCCCCGAAGGTTTATGTTTCCTGAATAAAACTCCTCATTTATGGGCACCCCATCAATCTTTGTGCCCAATATTTTTGCTATTGTTGCAGGTACGTTGGCAAGGGACTGCCCATGGTAAAGCGGATACACAATGTCTCCCCTTTCGCTTCTCGGTTCAATGGAATTTAAAATCATGGCATCACAAATTGGTCATCAGATCTGCAGTCACATGTTTGCAGATTACATACCAATAAAACACGGCAAATTATAAAATATAGCGCTATCCAATCAGTATTATGGCTACCATATACTTCACAGGAAAGGGCGACAGCGGTACAACTGGAATTCTTTCACAAAAGAGGGTTAAAAAATACGATCCTATAATTGCAGCTATAGGTAGTGTAGATGAATTGAACAGCTCCATAGGAGTCTCAATGTCTTACATAAACAACAGGACTGTTACAGAGCAGTTAAGGTCCATACAGAATGATTTGTTTATAATAGGTGCAAACCTATCATCTGCAAATGGAAACAAGATAGGTAAAGCGCATATAGGCGCAGAGCGCATAAAAAATTTAGAAGAGTTCATTTCGTATTTCAGCAAAAAGACCCCTGAGTTAAAGAAATTCGTCCTTCCAGGCGGGGATATTGGCGCAGCGCATCTTCATCTTTCAAGATCTATATCCAGGCGTGCAGAGAGAGATGCAGTTCTTGCTTCCGCCACATACAAGTTAGACAAAAATCTCATCATATATCTAAACAGGCTTTCTTCATATCTGTTTGCAGCTGCAATATATGTAAATCATATTTGCGGCGTAAGCGAAATGCACCCTACTTACTAAAAATCAGACCCCAAAATATTCTTTAAATTTGGGCGTAGTGCTTATCCGTTTGCTTCTTTTGAATTTGCGTGATTCTACAAACTCCTTTTCAGAGAGTTCCTTTATGTAGTCGTATGTGGCACTGCCAAAATATTTTACAAGTTCGCTTTGCAGTACATTCTCATTTTTGCTTATGTATGCTAGTATGCGCAGGGCAGGCCGAGTTATATCTGGTCCAGAGGCAAGTGAATTTACCCTGGATATATACTCGTCTTTGAGGCTGAACATATATTTACCGCTTATTTCCATTATCCTTAATGAGGTGTCGCGTACATTGTATTCTGTAATCAGCTCTCTAACAAGCCTTTCTATAGTTCCTGGGGAGGCTATTCCGGTAGCTGCTGATATCTCATTCACGCTAAGTGCGTTTGGAGACATGAATAATGCCGCTTCTATGAGCTTTTTCTGGTCTGCATCTCCTTCCATTAAATCACTCAAGCGCTATTATTATCTCAGAGAAGAATTTTTCCTGTATAAGGTTGATCTTGCCTTTATGTGCAAGGAACAGGAGCGGTATGAAAAGTTCAAGAAGAATGTCATTTATGGATGATAGCCGCGACATATATGAAAATGTTACCATTCTGCTCTTGTCCACGTTCTCTTTTACAAGTTCGTACAGCTTTTCCGTCTCTGCTTCTATGTCAAAATTCTCTATTTTTATCGGAAAGAAGTCCGGGCTTTTTCGTCCTGCCACATTTTTGATTTCCTTCATCTTCATTGCTTCTTCAAGTGCGCTTATCAGCTCTGCAAGGGAAATCTTCCTCTTAGGAGGCAGTCTCAGCCTGAAGTTCAAAGGATCAACTATGATGTTCGGCCTTCCTGAATCAACTTCAACAGCTGTCTCTCCAACATCATCGAAATCCTGCAGCTTCAGGTAATTAGATTTCAGCCTTAGCAATATTGCAGCTGCGAGTATTATATTTGCCGGAACCCGCAAATCCATCACCTTCATCTTCTTTACAGTATCTATATACTTGTCAACTATATCCACGATATCTATATTCCACGGGTCAAGCTGCTCTTTTTCGACTAGGCTTACGAGCAGGTCTCTCCACGTCGCTTCGCTATAAACGAGATTTATTATATCCGTCTCATTTCGCACTACCACTTCCTCTTCCTGGACTGTCGCCATGAATATGTATTGCAATAAAACAAATAAATATCTTAGCATGCTATCTTAGACGTATATGTCCAGTACGTTAGTCTATTTTGGTGCATATCTATGAAGGCAGTGATACTTGCAGGAGGATACGGAAAGAGATTAAAGCCTCTTACAGATTCAATCCCAAAGCCGCTTGTAAGCGTAGGCGGAAGGCCGATAATAGAGTGGCAGATCCTATGGCTAAAGCATTCCGGCATAACTTCTTTCGTCATATTGGTGGGGCATTTGAAGGAAAAGGTTATCGAGTATCTCGATTCTAAGAAGTCCGATTTAGGTGCATCAATAACATATTCCGAAGAGGAGTCTCCGCTCGGCACCGGTGGCGCTTTGAAGAATGCAGAGCAGCATCTGAAAGACGAAGACAAATTTATAATGTTCAACGGGGACAATGTAACTAATATAAACATATCCTGGCTTTCCATTGACGGCAATGTGGCATCCCTCGGACTGGTGCCACTAAGGAGCACATATGGGATAACCCGGCTTGATGGCGATATAATAACCAAATTCGATGAAAAGCCAATACTTAAGGATTATTGGATGAATGCGGGAGTATATCTTATGACCAAAGAAATTTTCAAGTATCTTCCAGAAGAGGGTAATATGGAAAATACCGCATTCGTAGAGCTAGCAGGCAAGAAGCTTCTGAAAGGCGTAAAGTTTCCTGATGCATACTTCAAGGGAGTAGATTCCATAAAGGACATGGAGGAGGTAAATGCAGATCTTGCCAAGCACAGCATATTTGGATCATTAGGCCAATAAAATGTTTTTCGGGCTCGTAGTCGAGTGGTAAGACGCCACTTTCACACAGTGGAGATCCGGAGTTCGATTCTCCGCGGGCCCATTTTGAAAATAATATGACAAAACAAACACACATACAAAGAACCAAAGTTAAATTGAGTAGAGACGACCAATGACAAAGCGCACGATGGATGTATCATAAAATCCAGTAAATAAAACCTGTGGTCAGCTTTTAGAGAAGATAAGCAGATAGTGGGTTACTATATCTTGCTTCTTAATAAGCCCGAAATTCTGTTTTTTCATTTTTTCTATTACCTCCTTTTCAGAAAATCTTATCTTAACAGGCGGCCCAAATTCAGTTTCCTCTTTCTTCCAATCTAAATCTATAAATCTGCCCCCAACATTAAGGACTCTTTTTATTTCCTGCTCATATCCTATAGGGACATCATGGAATGAATTTGCTGCAAATACTACGTCAACGCTGCTGTCCTCGAACGGAAGACCATTTCGGGACGCTTTAATTATTTTTACATTTCTAAATTTATCCAAGTTTCTGTGCATTGCCATTATAGCTTCGTTAGATACATCTACGCTGTATAAGTGTTTTACATATTTATGTATTATAACTGAAAATCTCCCGCTTCCTGCACCTAGGTCTATACCATCTGATGCTTGAAAATACCCGGCATTTTCCTTTATTGCATCTATAAACTGTTTTTCCACATCTGTAATATTCAATATATTATGCACATGTGCATTTATTCTGCTGTCCATTATATTACCTTTCTAAGCGTTGTTGATATATAATCTGATATAAATTCACCATAAATACGTATATGCGTTGCAATTATATAGAAATATAAATATTCTGACGAAATAGTATACGTGTGATTTTATGCCAGTATCTAAAGGCACAGGCATTATAGTAGGAAGTATAGTGATAGTTCTTATAGTAGTTGCTGTCGCCTCTTTGAATAGATCCGTAGTCGTACCAAGTCAAAGCGTAAACAGTTCGGCTAGCAATGTTTCTACGGTCCATCATGCGCCTTCGCAATTGTATGTCAGCGCTGCAGGCTCTGATGCCAACCCGGGTTCTAGCTCCGCTCCGCTGAAGACAATAAGTAAGGCTATAGAGATGGCTAAGCCAGGCCAGACAATAATAGTAGAACCGGGTATGTACAACGAGCAGGTAAATATAACTTCGCCAGTTGTTCTAGAAGGAGAGAATGCTAATACTACAATAATAAACGCTTCAGGGAAGATGAATGGCATAAATGTGCTTGGAACCGGTGCGAATGGCACAATAGTAGAAGGCTTTACCGTGGAAAATGCAGATAATCATGGAATATATTTACAGAATGTCGGCAACGTTGAGATAATAAATAATATAGTAAAGCACAACGGTATCAATGCTACGGTATGCCCTCAGCCTCCTGCAAAGCCAACAGGTCCATGCATAATTGATGATAAGGCATTGGAATTAGTAGGAACGCGCAATGTTATAGTTAAAAACAATATAGTAATGCAAAATCTAGCAGATGGAGGCATAGCCGTTGTAGACTTGGGCTTTTTAAATCCAGGCAGCTTGACATCAACGCATATTATTGCAAATGCCGTGAATAACTTGATAATTGATAATAAGGTATTATACAATAAAGGCGGCTGCGGTATTATTATATCCTCTAAGAACATGGGAACCTTGTATAATAAAGTTATAAACAATACAGTGGAATTTAATCCTGCAGGTATAATAGTTGGGGCTGGTGCGCCGAATTCAACCACACTTAATACCGTAGTTATGAACAATACAGCGTTTAACAATTTCTTACCAGGAATTATTGTGCATAGCGCTGCACCCGGAGCTGTTATATCCAATACTGTCGTAATGTTTAACAAAGTAGGCGGAAATGGTAACTTTATAGCTGTAGGTGCGCTGAATAAGACCGGAATTCTAGTATCCGGCGATTTCATGCCTGTATCAAATGTTCTGATAGAGAATAACAACGTAAGCAATGAATATTATGGGATATGGCTGAAAAACGCTCCTAATGCAACCCTGTTAAACAACACATCCGCAAATGTAACAGTAGCCAACAGCACCAAATGAGCTGCTTCCAGAATAAAAACGTGCTGATGATGAATATGGCAGAATCCAATGGCATGCATTATGCTGCAGGCAACGACTCAGTTGAGGCAGTTAATATGTGCCTCCGCAGCCTCATATAACGTCTCTATTCAATGGTTGAGATGACTAAAAAAGAAAAACAGCTTATTATTCATGCCAGCGCCGCAACGAATGCAGCTGGCGGTGCCGCTTCTGCAAAAGCAGATGTCCCTGCAAGTGGGTTCCCTCCATATACCAACCGTCTTCTGCTCCAAAGTTTTCTGCTCGGCTTGATTCCACCAATAGTGTTGTTAGCAGCCATTATACTGAAGAGCATTACTCTGCTAACCTACACGCATGTGATGTCAGCAGTTATGTGGACCGGCTTTGACTTGTTCATGGCCCTGATACTCGGGAGGGTGCTCAGATTGCTGGACGTGGTTGGCAGGGTAGAGATTGCAAAAAGGCTTACGCCATCCACGTTCTTCATACTGCCTTCTTTGGCTGCAACGACCATAACTGCAGGAATATATCTGGCCATGTCCATTGGAGTCTTTAATCTTGCTTATTATTGGATAGTGGCTGCATTGGTTATAGTGGCGATATTGACCATACAAGGATTCTTGATTTTCATGCCGAATAGCATGAGGATATTCATTGAGCTCGCAAAACCAAAGCCGGAAATGGAGAGGATAGCGAAGCTGAACGGAATAAACATAAAGCTCGCTGGAGTTCAGGGGGCGTTCCAGATCCTGATAATCTTCGTGATGGTGAACATATCTAATCTTCCCAACTCCTCAGCCCAGATCAACCTACCAATAATCCTATACTCAGTCATTGCATTTGCAGCGCTTTTCCTTGGCGTGTACATGTTCATCTATCGTGGCGCGCTGTCAAGCTACAGGAATAAGGGGCTTGACAAAAGCGCCATTGATACGCTCAGGTTCGGCTTATACGGACATATAATAATATTTCTGATACTAGGGTTGACGCTTGCGTTTGCGTAGCAGAGCGATTGGCCTCATATTCTCTGTAATCCGGCTCTAAGATTAACTACACCAACTCATGATACATGTGCACAAGTGCAATCATGATTCTTGTTAGCACGAAGAAAAGTGAGCTCTGCAAAGATACTGACGAGATAAAATAGCCTGTTAGGCTAATTCCTATTTTTTCTTTTCTAGCCCCTTTTCTATTTTTTCTACTCTGCGCTCATCCTCTAACTCTTCTTTGATTATGCTTTCAGTAAGATCGCTTTCTTTTCCATGGATGTATTTTCTTCCCCTCAAAGATGATGCTATTGCAGCTATAAATGACAATGCAGCTCCTATGTAGAATGAGAGACTAAGCGATTTCATAAATGGTGTGGCTATTGCATTTGGAAACCAATCCTGTGATGTTATTATATTCAGCGTATGATTGCTTATCAGTGAAAGGTCTTTTTGCGGCAGCTGCGATAAAAGCGACTTGATTGGATTGTAGCCAAGGAACGCAGCAAACAATGCCGTAGTAGGCGGCAAGTGTGTTACATCCACAGCAACAATTCTGGGCGCGCCTGCATTCAGCATTGCATTTGACAGTGAATTGGGCAATGAAGAGGCAAGGCTTATTATCACTACAGTGAAGAATATTGCAAGACTTGCAGTTGACCCGCTGTTCTGCAATGTGGCCCGCATGCCAGAAGCTGCACCCCTGTTTTCAGGAGGAACCGAATTCATTATCGAAGCGGTATTCGGAGATGCAAACATACCGCTTCCAAGCCCCATTATAAGCAGAATTATCGCGAATTCTAGATAAGTGAAATTGAATGGCAGAGTAGCAAGCATTACGAAAGCTATGCCTGATATTACCATTCCTAATGTTGCAAGCACCCTTGCACCGTGTTTGTCCGAAAGCCATCCGCTAAGAGGTCCCATGATTACAAAGCCAAGCAGCATAGGGATCATGTATATTCCGGACCAGAACGGGGTTTCTGAAAATGTATAGCCATGCAACGGAAGCCATATTCCCTGCAGCAGTATTATAAGCAGTATGAAGACTCCTCCTCTTGCCATGGCGCCAAGCATTCCTGCCACATTTGCTGCTGAGAACATCCTTATGCTGAACAGCTCAAGCTTGAACATTGGGTCCTTCACTTTCTTTTCGATGAATATGAAAGCAATAAGAAGAAGCAGTCCAATAAACATGCTAGCGATTACAAAAGGGCTTGACCATCCCATCACTTCGGTTCCATATGGCAGCAATCCATAAGTCACTCCTACAAGTACCAATGTAAGTCCTACTGCAAAAGTAGCATTGCCATAAATATCGATGTGCTGTCCCTTTTGTGCTTTTCCAAGTTCTTTTAGTTTGAAGTATGACCATGCTGTGCCAGTTATTCCCACCGGCACGCTTACTAAGAATACAAGCCTCCAATCAACCACTGCGAGCACTCCGCCAAGCAGCAAACCCAGCAGCGAGCCGACAAGTGCTGCAACCTGATTTATACCCAAGGCCTTGCCCCGTTCATTATGCGGAAATGCGTCAGTAATTATTGCAGCACTGTTTGCGAACAGGAATGCGCCTCCTATCGCCTGTATTATTCTAAATATTATAAGCTCCAGCGCTCCTTGCGATCCCGTATTTGGAGTAAGCGAAAGAAGTATTGAACCTATGGTAAATATCAAAAATCCCAAATTATAAAGGCGCACCCTTCCGAAGATATCAGAAAGCCTGCCAAATGTTACAAGTAGTGTTGCAGTTATTATGTTATAACCGAACAGCAACCATAGAAGATACTGGAATGCGTCAGGAGAGAGAGGATTGAGATGTATTCCATTAAATATGGCTGGTATTGCAATTAGCAATATATTGGAATTTATACTCGCCATCATAACTCCAAGGGTGGTGTTAGAGAGCGCTATCCATTTATATTGCATGTATTTTCACAAATCATTTTCTATGATTATTTTAGAGTTGATTCGAAGAAATCTACGACCATCTTCCATGCTTCTTCAGCAGCCAACTTGTTATATGTCTGTGGCCGTGTATCGTTGAAGAATGCATGGTGCGCGCCAGGGAATACGCGTATGGTAAACGGTTTGTTGTATTTAACAAGCGCATTTACAAGATTGCCTATGCCTGAATTTATCCTGTGGTCTTCTCCCCCGTACAGCCCCATAACGTAGCCCTTTGCATTCGCTATCTTTTCTATCGGATTTGGGTTTTCACCATAAAATATTATGCATCCATCTATCTTTCCGCCGCAGCCAAGATTTATTGACATACCTCCTCCAAAGCAGAAGCCCACACTTCCCATTTTTTCTCCCACAGTTTTCAGTGATTTTAGATATTCGACTCCATACGCAAGGTATTCTGTGAATAAATCTGTAGGCCTATTTACAAAAAGCACCTGATTAACTCTTGATACGACCTCTCGTTCCTCTTTCTTCAGGCTTTCAAGCGCCTGCATTCTATAGTTCTCATCCCTTTGTTTGTCTACAGGTATTGACATCATGAATTTCATTGCTGCAGTGATATTCTCCTGTGAAAGTATATCGGAAAACTTGCTGCTTGAAAATAGGTGAGGTGCAAGCACAACATATCCCTCCATTGCCAATCTGTCAGCAACATTCCTTATATGGTCATCAAGGCCAAATATCTCATGTATCAATATTATTCCGGGATGCTTTTTTTCGTCATCCGGTCGCGTAAGATACGACTTGATTGAGTCATCTGCAGTTTTATAAATCACATCTTCAGATTTCAAATTTTCTTTCAACAAGATTACACCCTAAACAACAGTTAACTCTAAAATATGAGCTAATGGCGCACAATGTAGAATATTGCGCTACATTATCAATAACATTACCATGAATTAACTAAAAACTATTAAAATGTTAGTTTAGTCCCTTATACTTAATTTTGTCAGTAACCTAAAGAAAACAATGCGCATTAGCGAAGCTTTTATTGCCTATTCATTAAGCGTGTATTCGAATATAAATTATTAATTTATCAGCTTCTAATAAAAGCAATGATTTTGTGAAGGCGTATGACTTATTTGTAGACTGCCTGGAAAATGGGCGTGTAAAGTAAATATTCCGGATAGGCCATCACACCAGTCCAGCTAAAGCACATTTTCAATTATTTACTATGCCGAAGTTACAACCAAAAAATCGTCATATTTTTATTTCTTTACAGCAAGTGTATTAATGGCGATTAGTTCATGCCCGATATACTTTCACAGGACGATGAAGAACTTCTCAAGTTCATAGAGTCCGCAAAGCCCAAGATATATGTAGTGGGCGCAGGAGGAAGCGGTTCAAACACCGCAACGAGAATGTCCGAGCTTAATATAGAGGGGGCGTCAGTGATTGCAATGAATACCGATGCACCTCATCTTGCCAGGACAAAATCGCACAGGAAGGTCCTTCTTGGAAAAAGGATTACTAAGGGCCTTGGAGCAGGAAGCGATCCGAAGATAGGAGAGGAATCTGCACTGGAGAGCAAAGAGGACATAAGGCACATACTTAGCGACGCGCAGCTTGTATTCATAACATGCGGACTCGGCGGAGGCACAGGCACAGGTTCGGCTCCAATAATAGCCCACGAGGCAAAGGAGCTTGGTGCGCTCACTGTAGGCGTGGTCACGCTTCCATTTTCAAGCGAAGGAAGAATAAGAATGCGCAATGCGCTTGAAGGGCTTTCGCGTCTCAAGAGGGCAACGGACACCACAATAATAATACCAAATGACAAGCTACTTTCAGTTGCACCCGACCTGCCACTTAATATGGCATTCAAGATAAGCGATGAAATACTTGCCAACGCCACAAAGGGCATAATAGAGATGGTCACAAAGCCGGGAATGGTAAATCTTGACTTTGCAGACCTGAAGAGCGTGCTGAAGGACTCCGGATACGCTGTGATAGGCATGGGCGAAGCGAATGCTGCACAGACTAATGACCGCGCAACAATAGCGATAGAGAACACGCTTAGGAGTCCATTGCTTGATGTTGATATATCCACTTCCAAAAAAGCCCTTGTGAATATAGTGGGCGGCGATGACCTTACGCTCAGGGAAGCGGAGAGCGTATTCCAGAACGTATCAAGCAGGATAAGCGGCGACTCTCTGCTCAAATGGGGAGCAAGGATAGAGCCGAAGCTCCAGAAGAGCTCCCTCAAGGTGATGGTTGTGCTGGGTGGAGTGGAATTTCCTGATTACAGCGAAGACGGCATAAAGAAGAAGCTGGTCAACGACGAGCCAGTAGACCTTGACAAGATATTTGAGGAGTAAGATGAAATTCAATCCAATAAGCAAGCTGAAGGGCTTCTATTCTGACGCAAAGCACATAGCAAGCGTGAGCTACAAGCCTGACGCAGACACCTTCAAGAGGACGCTCAAGATTGTGCTCATTGGGATAATCATACTCGGTATCCTCGGATTCATAATTTCGCTTGTAATAAACAATATTATACTCTCTATCCTATAAATAGCTCAGTGTAAGGATGGAAATTAAGATAGATTTCACAAAGTCTGCCCAGGACAATGCCGGCGACTACTTCAAGCTTTCAAAGAAATTAAAGAAGAAATCCGAGGGCGCAGCATTGGCGATAAAGGATCTCGAGAAGAAGATATCAAAAATAAGGGAAAGAAAACCCGAGGCAAAAATAGTAAGGCAGATATCCGAGAAGAAGTGGTATGAGAAATTCAATTGGTTTTTAACAAGCAACGGAATGCTTGCTATAGGCGGAAGGAGCGCCCTTCAGAATGAGCTTGTAAATTCAAAATATTTTGACTCTGGCGATTTGTTCTTTCATGCAGACGTATTCGGTGCATCTGCAGTGGTTTTGAAGAACGGTTCAACAGGCGCAAGCTTGCAGGTCAGGGAGGAAGTTGCACAGTTTGCAGGATGTTTTTCAAGGTCGTGGGACAGCGGTGCGGCTTCTGTAAATGTATATGCGCTTGGAAGGGAACAGGTAAGCAAATCAAAGGAAAAGGGCTCGTTAGGCACCGGCAGTTTTCTTCTTGAAGGGGAGAGAGAGTGGTTTAAGGGCGTTGCCCTTGAACTTTGCGCCTATTCCGATGATGCAAAGCCGCCTGGGATCAGCATAGTGCCCCTGCTCACCGCCATGGCGGAGGGAATAAAAGGATACATATTAATAAAACCGGGAATCAAGAAAAAATCAGATGCAGCCAAGGAGCTATCTGAAAGGCTCAAGTTTCACGATATAGATTACATAATGCAGCATCTTCCATCAGGAGGATTTTCCATCAAGTAGGGCGTGCATTTCTTTCCCGGTTGCTGCCTACTTTTTTGCCCTTGCCACTGCCTTATTAACAAAGTCAAACGCTTCATCTGCAGACGCCCATCCGCTTACTTCGGCCCACTTTCCAGGCTCAATGCTCTTGTAATAAGAGAAGAAGTGGCCTATCATGTCGCGTGTATGTTTGGGCAGGTCTTTTGCATCAGTTATCCCAGAAAATTCCGGGTCTATCTTTTCCAGCGGGACCGCCATTATTTTGGTGTCAACTCCTTCTTCATCCTTCATCAGTAAAGCTCCTATCGGCCTTGCCATAACTGTGGTGCCCGGCGCAAATGATGCTGAGCTTATTACCATAATATCAAGCGGATCTCCGTCTTCGCCAAGACTGCCAGGCACAAAACCATAGTTGAAAGGATATACCATTGAAGTGTGCAGTATCCTGTCTACCTTTATGAATCCTGTCTTCTCGTCGTGTTCATATTTAATATTGCTGCCCTTAGGAATCTCTATAAATACTCTTACTTTTTTAGGCGCATCTTCTCCGGCATCAAGCTCCAACATTCAGTCCACCCGAAAATAATGGCGACTAACATTTAAATAGATACTCTTGCATGGCTGGTATTTAAAATCCCTATTCTTTAAATAAAATATGCAAACCAAATACATTGTTGTTCTGGGCTCCCTGATGAGCGGGCTTGGAAAGGGCGTACTCACCTCATCAATCCTGAAGCTCCTCGATTTCTACAATTACAATGTGCTTCCAATAAAATTCGATGGCTATCTGAATTATGACTGCGGCACCATGAATCCATTCAGGCACGGCGAGGTCTTTGTCCTTGATGACAAGAGCGAAGTAGATATGGATTTCGGCATATATGAGCGCTTCCTTAATAAGAATCTTACCGGAGACCTCTCAATAACTGGGGGGAAACTCTTCAGTGCAATAACTTCCAAGGAGCGCAGCGGCGATTTT
>JAJZLN010000006.1 GCA_021803425.1 Microcaldota archaeon
TATCCTGGGGGTGCAGGAGCCCCCAAGGGTTGGACTGCTCGTCCATTAAAAACCTACATGAGCTGAGTTCAGTACGTCGCGAGACAGTACGGTAGCAACTACTGGGAGTGTTAGTGTCTGAGGATAACACCTTTTTAATACGAGAGGAACGAAAGATGGGCGCCTCTGGTGGACCGGTTGTCATTATGGCACTGCCGGGTAGCCACGCGCTAAGCGGATAAGCCCTGAAAGCATCTAAGGACGAAGCCGCATCCGAAACGAGACACTTAGGGTGGCCGTATTACACGGCTTTGATAGGGCGGGCGTGTAAGCAGGAAGCTTCGGCGACCTGTGAGCGTACCGCAACTAAATCCTAAAACTTTTGGAAATAGTTTTACCCAAAACGTTCCAAATAAAACAAGCTTGCTTCTCCTTCTTTTTTTCTTTTGAACTTTTAGAAAAAGTTTAATCGAAATTGGATTTGAAACTGAAAAAGAGTCTGAATGCCGCGAAATCGCCCAATATAAAATATGGAAGAATGAAGAGGGCCAATGATAAGTATATTTCAAATATAATTAACGCAGAGGGGATTATATGCGCCTATACATAAGGAATATGTCTATACGCTCATCCCCATTCTTGACTGCTTCAGGAAATTTGCCGTAGACATTGAATCCGAGCCTTTCGTATAGGCTCTTCGCTTTGGGGTTTGTGCTGAATACCTCCAAGTTTATTATTTCGAATACGCCCTTAGCCTTGCTTATTACGTCGTTTATCAGTGCAGTGCCAATTCCGAAAGACCTGAATCCTTCTCTTATGGAAATGCCCAGCGTTCCCACATGCCTGCGCTCTTCCTGCTGATTTTTTGTAATAAGATTGCACATGCCTATGGCTTTTCCGTCCACCTCAGCCACCGATGCGATGGACTTTCCTCTCTCTACATCCTTCAGGAGCTGTGAGAACCATTTATTCTCATACTTTAAAGATGGAGGCCTCTCTGGTATCCCTATAAACGCGCGGGCATTGTCCTTTCTCTCACCATACCTCATGAAGTAGTTACTTATCAAGTCTGTGAAATCACGCTTTTCCAGTGCCCGGATGTTGAATTTAATGCGGTTTTCTGCCATGTTTTTCATCTTACGAAACGCTTCATGTATGAAAGCTTACTTTCCGCAACATTCACTTCTTTTGGGGAATTAATATTGAAGAATGTTAAATTTTTATCCACATATGCGTTCAATATGCCAGCTGAAAGGCCGCCGCGCATTATTGGCATGTCTATTACACCGCCTTTCGGATCCTGCTCGCCGAGGGCAATGTATTGAAGCGCCTCCTGCTTGATCATTATGACCCCTGCATGATAAAGCAAGCCATGCTGGCCGCTTCTTCCTATCTCACTGCGCTTTTCAGATATACCTTTTATCCGGTTTCCATCTAATTCCAGCAACACGCCGTCTCCAACTGCATTTCTTGGATCCGTAGCAAGTATCGTAAGAAGTGACCCTGTCCTTTCATGCTGCTCCATCATGCTTGCCAATTTGAAGTTCATTATTATCTCGTCGCCGCTAAGTATTACGACCTGATCCCTATCTATTAGCGCAAGTCCCTCAGATATTGCTGCTGCAGTTGATCTGCCCTGAATCTTCATGACTACTGCATCGCAATTAAGATTTGATGAATTTATCCATGATTCTATCTGTTCTGACAGATGCTTTACTGCAAACAAAATCCGATTTATTCCGCTTTCATCAAGAAGGTCAAGACTATATGAAATAAGCTCCTTGCCATTTACGCTATATAGCGGCTTTGGGATCTTATCTTCAGTAAGTAAGGACATCCTTGTGCCCTTTCCACCGCATAGGATTATCGCCCCAAATCTGTCACGCATAGCTTCCTTGGGATCTTTCTTCTGGCTTTTTGCAAATGATTCCATATTATCGCAATCCGGTTATTTTTCCGGCAGAGCCTGACTTCTGATCCATATATCTGTGTATGTATTTTTGCACTGCACTTTCAGTTATTGTTAACGGCGTTATTGACACGTTTTCGAATATCTGCCTCTCGAGCCGCAGGCCTGACTCGTCCTTCCAGCCATTCTCTTTCCCGTACCTTCTCCTTAAATCCTCTAATCGTTCTGATATGCTGACTACGCTTAGCGGCCCTACCCTCTGGTCAGCGTATGTGCATATCTTAAGGTCAAAGTCATCTGATTGCATCATTGAGT
This sequence comes from Microcaldota archaeon, assembly GCA_021803425.1. GTDB lineage: Archaea > Micrarchaeota > Micrarchaeia > Micrarchaeales > CABMGC01 > JAJZNA01. The sequence continues at coordinate 2,204 of JAJZLN010000006.1, forward strand.
CTATCTTAGTGAAACCCATATTCGAGATAAGGAAAATGGCCCTTTCGGATATTCCAAGCCCCTCTGCCATCTTCGCAGTTATTGCATAGTCAGATTGTGTGCCATATTTCTCGATAGTTTCACGTTTGATGCCTTTCCAGTACTCTATATATTCAGAATCATGCCCATGCCAGAACAACGGTTCGTCAAAATTGAATTTTGCTATGTTTCCGATATCATGGAGAAGTAGTGCAGCGATTATGTCATCCTTGTGTATTGCAAATGACTTTGTTGACCAGTTTTCTGCTATGATCTCGCCTATTGCAGCCGCACGGAACATATGCATCCTCAAGTGAGGTATGATATTCAATTCATCATATATCTGATTTATTGATTTGATAATTTTGCTGCTGTCCAAGTCTACCACGTTTCATGCGTAATTAAGACAGGGTCATCTTATCTTCATCCTGCTTTCCCTTCTTGCTGCATCCTTTAGCGCCGACGCTTCACTTGATTTTGCATTTATTTGCTTGAGGACTTCTGAAGTTGTAACGAATTTCACGCCCAGGCCTTTGAACTCCTCGAATGTCCTTGCCTTCCCTTCTTCACTTATCTCTTTTATTGCATCAGTTACAACTGCAACCGTCCAGTTCTTGTTGTTGTCATTTGACCATTTTACAAGGCCGACTACTGCGCATCTGTCGCAGTATTCTGTTGCTACTCCAATTACATATATAGTGGAATTTTTTGGGATTTTTTCCAGGACAACGCTTATGTACTTATTAGTAAATACGTCATTATCATCCTTCGTGAGTATTACTTGCGGTTTGCTCAATTTTTGGGCAAGTTCATCATGGCTGTATTCGCCATCCCACCTTAATACGCCTACTTTTTCAGAACCAAGGAAAGTTTCCGGTATGTTCAGCTGCCCTTCTGTCCCCCCTATGCAATGATCCGGAAACTGACCACCGTTCCCTGCAAATTCTGCGCTTTTTTCGTTGTGGTCGTCTGCAGACCCGTTTATAGGAATGTTGTTTTTAGCCGCTGACTTAAATATTTTTGAAAGGTTGTCTCTGATTTTTGCTGCGTCTGGCACAGCAAGTGCGCCATCCGCATTCATGAAGTCGTTCTGAGTATCCACATTCCACACTATTATTTCCATTCAATCATCATTTTATTTTTTTAGCAGTTGCATTATGGCCTTGCCCGTTGCGAATTGCAGCCTTTGCGCTCTCTATGAGTTGTGTCTGTATTACAAGGAGATGGGATGAGAGTTCTACTTTGTATTTATTTGGAGTAAGCCCGCGTAGAGTATCTGGAAGCTTTTTCCTCTCAGATTCTGCATGTATCTTTATCTCCTCCAAAGTAGGCATTTTTACTATTATATTTCCGCCTTCCATGACCTTTTCAAGAAGAGGCGTGCCTGATTTTCTTTCCTCGATTCCTGATAGGCATATTTCGTCCATGTATGCACGGCCATCACGGCCGTAGAATCTATAAACCTGTTTTAGCCCTGGGAGTGTTATCTTGCCTTCGCTTATCTTTATCCTTGGCTGCATTTCTCCACTTTTTGTTTCCTGCTCAGAAAGTTTATATACGACGCCCAGATGTGGGGCATCGTTCGATGTGGCCACCATGGTGCCGATGCCTAGCATATCTGCTATCCCGCCCTTTGACCTTATATCTGTTATTTTAATCTCGTCTAGATCATTTGATATGACTATTTTGACATAGCCAAGCCCATTTTCATTAAGTATATTGCGGGCAAGCCTTGAGAAATGAGCCAGATCCCCCGAGTCTATCCTTATGCCTAAAAGTCTCTCTCCTCGTGATTCCATTTCTTTTGCAACTGTTATAGCATTCCTTATCCCCTGTTCAATGTCGTATGTATCAACAAGAAGCACGGTATTTTTTGGGAACGCATTGCTATATGCCCTGAAAGCATCAAGCTCGGAAGCAAAGCCCATTACAAAGGCATGCGCCATGGTGCCGCTTACTGGAATTCCGTATCTTTTTCCAGCTTCTAAATTGCTTGTTGCAACGAATCCTGCTATGTATGCTGCCCTTGCACATGCAATTGCAGCTTCAGGATCATGAGACCTTCTTGTGCCGAACTCCATCGCCTGCGAATAAAATCTTGAATTGTCAACTATTCTTGATGCTTTTGAGGCGAACATCGTTCTTGAGCCTATTATGTTAAGTAAATACGTTTCAACAAGCTGCGCCTCAAACGTCGGAGCGCGCACTATTAGCAATGGTTCATTGCTAAATATAGGAGTACCCTCCTTTACTGCCCATACGTCCCCAGTAAACCTGAAATTCCTTAGCTTTTCAAAGAATCTTTCATGTTGTTCTCCTTGGAATGCTGGCAGCGACTTCAGGTAGGATATCTGTTCCTCTGTAAAGCGGAGATTCTTAAGATAGTTTAGTGCCTCCTCAAGTCCACATGATAAAAGATAATTCCTGCTTTCCGGGATGCGCCTTACGAAAAGATCGAATGTCGAAAGCTCGTTTGATTTTCCTGCCAGCTCATTCGCGGCCATCATTGTTAATTGATACATATCTGTTTCTAAGGCGTGGTTTTTTTCCATCATATCACTTTAAACAAAAGGTCGTATTTTCTGATATATAAAGTTTGTGCGGATGTACAAATCTTTGCAGTTTCCTGTTGTTTTGTAGCCATATGATCACTGTGCAACTTTGTGCTTGTAGCCGTTGGCTATTGGCATTCGCCTTCCAGTGCCGAATGCCTTAGGCGTGACCTTTATTGCTGGCGGCGCCCTATGCCTCTTGTTTTCAGCGCCATCGATTTTCCTTACGAGCTCCTTCAGCACAGAAGGATCGGTCCCTGACTCCTTTATTTTTTCAGGGCTCTGTATCTCTTCAACATATTTGTGAATGACATTGTCCAGAATAGCGTATTCAGGAAGGCTATCCCTGTCCCGCTGGTTCGCTTTCAATTCCGCCGAGGGCTCCTTTGTAAGTATGTTCCTTGGTATCCTGTCGTATCCTGCAACTCCGTTTATGTACCTGCAGAGATCGTAAACCATCATCTTTGGCACATCGCCTATAACAGAGAGATCTCCAGCCATGTCACCGTATATTGTGCCGTACCCCACTGCGGCTTCGGATTTGTTTGAGGTGTTGAGAACCATGTACCCGAACTTGTTTGCTATTCCATATAGATTAACCATCCTTATCCTTGCCTGTATGTTCTCTTCTGCAGTTCCTGGCTTTGTATCTTTGAATATGGGAGAAAGCATTTTGGTGAACGCCTTGAATGCGGGCTCTATGGATATGATCTCTGATGCAACTCCAAGATTCTTTACAAGCGCCTTTGAATCGTTTATGCTGTGGTCCGAGCTGAATCTTGAAGGCATCATGACACACAGTACGTTTTCTGGCAAGAGGGCATCGGCGGCTATTGCTGCGACAAGCGCGGAATCTACTCCGCCAGATAGTCCAAGAACGACCTTCTTGAATCCATTCTTATGAACAAAGTCCCTGACCCCCAGAACAAGCGCATTGTATACCTCCTCAGCACTTGTCTGGTTTTTCGGGGTTACTGGCGCGCTGTTAGTTGAGAAGACTATCATATCTTCTCTGAAATGCTTTGCCTGTGCGATCATCTCCCCCTTTCCATTGAATGCGTATGATTCCCCGTCAAATATTAAGTCATCCTGTCCGCCCACCTGATTTGCGTATATTATTGGAACGTGCCCTCTTGATATGTGCTTTGATATCAGCTCCTGCCTTTCAAGGGTTTTTGAATAGTGGAATGGAGATGATGATATGTTGATTATGAGCTCTGCCCCTTTTTCCGCCTGCTTATCTGCCTGCCCTCCTTCTACCCAGATATCTTCGCATATATTTATTGCAAATTTCTTCCCGAACAGCTCGAACATTCCGTCGGAGTTTCCTGACGAAAAATATCTCTTCTCATCGAATACGTCATAATTAGGCAGGTGCATCTTGTGATACTTGTAAACTGTATTTCCATCATTAAACACGAATGCAGTATTGAAGAGTTCGCCGTCTACTCTTTCTATACCTCCTACGACAACGGCCATTCCTTTCGACGCTTTTCGTATCCTTTCCTGCGCATATTCGCAGGATCTTACAAACTCGTCTGAAAGAAGAAGGTCTTTTGGCGGATATCCTGGAACAGTCATTTCAGAGAATACGACCAAAACCGCGCTGCTTGCCTTTGCCTTTTCTATATACTCTATTATCCTGTCTGTATTGTATTCTATGCTACCTACAGACGTATTTATTTGTGCAATTGCAATCTTTGAGCCGTCCATTTTTAATCTCGGTTGTAATCTACCCTCTTGCCGTTCTGGTAAATATGTGCACGACCGTCGCCTAAGCCTGCAATTTTACCAGATACATATATGCGCCCTCCTGCTGAACGCTCCCCGACGTTTTTTCCAGCGCTCCCTTCAATCACAATTTCAACATCCTGAGGAGATGGAAAATAATTACCCAAATACGCACCAGCCCAATCTCCGGCATTCCCTTCTACCTTTATTCGTGCTGACTCATTCGCATTGAAGCCAAAAGAGTCTCCTGCATTTCCATGCACTAAAATACTAGCATTCCCTCGAGACATATAGCCCACATCCATCCCGGCATTCCTCCCTATCTCAAGTTTTGCATTACCTGACATCGAACTGCCCGCTTTATCCCCAACATCTCCATATACTAAAATATAAGCATGATCACTGCTGAGCTCGCCGGTACAAGCTCCAGCATTTCCATATATCTCAAGTTTTGCATTACCTGACATCGAAATGCCAGCTTTATCCCCTACATCTCCATGCACTAAAATATTAATATAATGCCTGCTGAGCTCGCCGGTACAAGCTCCAGCATTTCCATATATCTC
>JAJZLN010000029.1 GCA_021803425.1 Microcaldota archaeon
CTGCTATATTGAAGGGAATGTTCTCCTCGTAGATTCTGTGGAGGGCAGGGAGAGGATAAGGAATGATGCTTTCTTCGGAGTGATAAGAAAGGACATCGAAGAAAGGGCGAAGCTGCATGGAGCGGATACTATAATCTTCAGTGAAGGTGCGATAAATAAAACGCCCAGAGACTTCCTGAAGTTCCTGGAGAGGCAGGGAGCAGAGAGGGGCAGTATAGAAATGAAGATCGATACGCAATCATATTTAGAGGCGAACAGGGGAAAGGTTAGAGGATGCCTGATTAGGGTCTGATGCTTAGTCTTGCATTTGCAGCACAGACTACATATTTTTATACAATGCCGTAATCATTCTTCGGCACCTCTGCAATCCTTTCAGAGATATATTTAGGATTAACGCGGTGCTTCTTTAGTATATTAGCAAGCAATTTTATCGATCCGGTTGCCAAGCATGAAATTTTCATATAATTCAATAAGCTTTCCGTAAAACATATTTCTGTCCTAGATTTGCCAACTTTCATGCAAAATGCAAGTAACAATTATTGTGCAGTAAGTATCTAGGCAAGTACAACATAGTTGACTACATAGGCAATGATAAATCCTATGAGAATGCCTGCATATGTGCGCCAGACCAACATGTTTATCTCTTTCCTGTCTTCTGATCTGCTCCTGTTTATGTTTACATGGAAAAGCACTAACACCACATATAATATGGCGGCACTTGCAATGGCATCGAAGAACACTATGAATATTCTGGAAAAGAATACCAATCCTATCAACGTCCCAATGATTGTAGGCATGCCGCTTATGAGGAATGCGCCTGTGATGAATTTCTTTTCTATTTTTACCTTTGTTCCCACAAGCGATGCGGCAATAGGGAAGCCTTCTGTTATGTTCTGCAAGGTGAATCCTATCACCGATATTGCGTATATTGTGATAAGGCCTGCAGCTGCAGCAGAGCCGAATACGAGGCCTTCAGTAAGATTCTGAAGCCCAATTCCAAAAGCTGCAAGTATCGACGTCCTCTTTGGATTTTCCTCCGGATCTCTGCTGCCCTTCGGTATTATGAAAAACAGGAACGAAACTGCAAATGCTACTATAAACACAAGCTCAAGCGGATCTATTATCGTGTTGTTTCCAAATATCGCTGCTACATCTCCATAAATGTCCATTAGCAGAAATGCGAGCATACCTGCAGCTATTGCATTGAGCAGAAGAATCTGCTTAAGCTTGATCTTTTTGTAAAATATTATCGGCATTGAAAGAAATACCGAAAAGCCCATTACAATTGAGAGTGCAATAGTGAGATAAAACGAAACCATGTCTTTACACCAAACGCTATAACTTAGTTATATTCCTCCTAATGCTTAAAAAATGAGCAGGAGCCATGCAGATCTATTTTAATGTCCAACAAAACTAATTATTCGTAATCCACTCTCCGGCTTCATTCATGTCCTTGAAAATATGATCTGGACTTTCCATTTCTAGATGCTTCTTCAAGCCCATACCGCACAGGAGGGCTCCGGATATACACCCTGCATCCTTAGCAGCACGTATGTCAATTACTGCGTCACCTAAATATATTATCCCTTCAGGGATGACCCCCGAGCGCTCTGAAAGCAGCTTCAATCCCTCTCCTGAAGGCTTTGCCATGGTCACATCCTTCGGGGTTATTATATTGCTGCATAGACTTATTATGGAATCTGGCACATCCCTCTTCACAGAGTTTATCCCCGAATTTGTAACTATTGATATCTCCTTTCCTGCAGCGTGGACTTTGTTTATTGTTTCTTCCACATCAGGGTAAATTCTTACAAGCTTCTCAGCATCCTCTGATTCAAACATATCCGCATATGCGTCAACCATGCCATCCACTGTCTCATCGTCAGGGCATTTTTCGCTGTTCATGCTCACCAAATTCCAGATAAAAGCTTCGGCGTCCTGCCGTTTTATCATATCATATATCCTTGGCTTGTTTTCAATATTGAGTAAAACAGCTATCGCCTTTATCGATTCCCTCTTGCTGTTTAATCTCCCAAGACCCTTAAAATGCCACAAATCTTTAACTGTGAATTCCTCCAAGAATCTCTTTCCAAGGCCTATCTCATCAAGGCCTATCCTATAACATTCATAAACAAGGGTTGAAGAATCCCTCACTACCCCATCAACGTCAAGAGCCATCAGTTTTATCATAAGATTGCCTGCATACAAACCATTCCGTCAAGCAGCTGTACCATTACGGACTATTTCTTCCCGAATCCTGGATCAAGCTCAGAAACCTTAATCACTACCTTATTCACGTCTCCTTTTATTGCATTTATTATTACATTCACGCTCTTCGCTACTTTCTTGTCAGGGATCAGTCTTATAGCGCCATTCAGGTCTATCATCATAAGTGCATTTACCACTGGATGTATTTCGCTCAGCGCAAACCTTACGACACCCAAGAAAACCTTTTCTATCAAATTGGCCTCTCTGTATACTCCTATCGATATCTTAATATCGCCAATGTCCCCAGCTTCTCCCTTCCGCACAGCCCTAAGAAGGTCATTTCTTAGCTTCTTATCCTTATTTATGCTGTCTGCAATCCTTTCCAATTTCTCTTGTTCCTTGCCTGTAGACAGCCCGGCAAGCCCCGGCACCCTTAATATCTGCATATTATACACAATGTCATTATTCCAGAACTATAAATAGTTTTTGTGCAATAGTAGTTCCTGTACCCATATCATTAGCTGCCTGTTTACAGCCAATTATATTAAGCTTTTCTGATATCATATAATTCAATTAAATCGTGAGGTCCAATGACAAAGCTCATACTCCTGACCGGAACACCAGGCGCCGGAAAATCAACCATACTCAATGGCATTTCAAAACCATCCGGCAGATTCAAGCTTCTCAATATGGGCAATGAAATGCTGGACATAATGAAGGAAAAGTTCGGCATAACCGATAGGGATCGAATCCGCGCAATAGACGACAAGAGTACAATACTCATAAGAAACGAGGTAATGCAGAAAATAATAGACGAAAAGCAGGATGCAATAATAGATACCCACGCATCAGTAAAGAATGGCAGGAGATACCGCCCCGGGTTTTCAATTGCCGAGCTTGAGAAGATAAGGATAAGCGCAATAATCTACATAGACGCTTCTTCAGAGGAGATATTCAACAGGAGGAAGAGGGACAAGACAAGGGTGAGGGAGAATGACACAACGGCAGAAATCGACGAATGGCGAAGTGTAAACATATCAATAATATCCACCTTTGCGGTATATTTAAATATCCCAATATATATAATATACAATAAAGAAGGACACTCCGCTGAAGCAATAAACGAGGTTCAGGCCATAACTCAGGAGTTCTTCGGCAAAGATTAGAGGGCAGGTGAATATTTTGACACTAGCATTGGAAATAGCAGTAATAGCGATTGCATATGTAATGTTATCGGTAGTGGTGCAAAGGAAGGCGTCAAACTATGCAAGGATAAAACAGATCAAGGTAGAGATGAACGCAAAGATGGCAGAGCTTAAAGCAATGGGCAAAGACGCGACAAAAGAGCTTATGGCGCAGAAGCAAAAGGAGATAACCTCCCTCGCATCCGAGAGCATGAGGCACCAGCTCAAGGCCACATTCATAATCCTGCCAATATTTTTCATACTTTTCTATGTGGCGCTGCCGCGCATGTTTCCAGGCACGCAGCCAACAATAAATGTAATGTCATTCAAGCTTACATATCAGACATTCTTTATAGCCATAGCCTTTATAGGGGGGCTGCTGTCAAGTATGCTTCTTGCCGTATACGAAAAAGCAAGATCCAAGCAGCAGGCAAAAAGTGCTCCGCAGCCCATACAATGAGGTATTCATATGCCAAAACCAATGCACCGGTCAAGAAGCTTCAGGAGGCTTGACAGGGTAACCAAATCAAACAGGCATGTCATACATTATGAGAGGAGGAAGCCCTCATTTCCGCACTGCGCAATATGCAGGCATGAGCTGAATGGCATATCGCTGAGTCCAAGGGGCAAATCTACTTCAACAAATTCTAGGAAATTCGGCGGAGTCCTGTGCGCAAACTGCACAAGCAGCGTAATAAAGCTTGCAAGCAGGATAGAGCATGGAGAAATGAAGCTAAACGACATAAGCATCTCACATAAGGCATTCGTGCTTCAGATGATCTCGCACTGAGCTGGGTCCATGATAATAGCAATATCTGGGCTTACTGGTTCTGGAAAATCCACAATAGGCGAGGAGGTTGCAAGGGAGCTAAACATAAAGCATATCTCCACTACGCACAAAAAATACGCCCTTCCTGGCGAGGAACTGCTCAAATTCACAAAGAACGCCACTCCCGAATTCGAGAGGAGATTTGATAAGCAGATAATAAAGGAAGCAAACGAATCCGATTGTGTGGTGACTACATGGCTAAGCCCATGGCTAATAAAGGGCGCCACCGCAAGGGTCTGGCTTCATGCAAGCCCTGAGGTAAGGGCCGTGAGAAAGAAGCATGAGCTTAAAAAAAGCCTGGATTACATACGCAAATATGTGAAGGACAAGGACACTACAAATGCGAGAAGGTTCAGGAAGATATACGGCGTTGACATAAACGACCATTCAATATTCGATATAATTATAAATACTGACGGGCTTAACATATCGCAGGTATCACAGCTGGTGGTATCTCTTTCAGCAATAAAAGAGAAGAAAATATTCAAGTGAAAGTATAAAGGAGTGTATATATTACGGTTGATTTAATATTGATTGCATCAAATTATTGAAGTGAAATGATTAATTTGTATTAATAATGTGATAGAATGGCATTGATAGAAGAAGGGAGAGTATGCATAAAGAAGCTTGGCAGGGATGCAGGCAGCAAGGCGGTGATAACAAAAATATTGGATGACAACTTTGTCAACATCCGCAGCTCTGTAAGGCCGCATGAGAGGAAGTGCAATGTAAAGCATCTTGAGTTCATATCCGAGAAGGTATCCCTTTCAGACCAGGATCAGCTAGCAAAGGCTCTTGAAATAGACAAATCAAAGCTCACTGCACAGCCAAAGGCGCAGAAATCAACCCAATCAAAAGAACAGAAGCCACCAAAAGCCGCAGCTTGATATACGCAATCCTTAGGATTCTGCAGGAGATGCAGATGGCAAAGAATACGAGGCCGTGCTTTCTGCAATAAGTTCATGTATTCAGATGCCTTACTGTAACTATTTGCTCATATAAGCGTATAATAACCCTATTATTACAAATTCAAAATCTAAAATTATGGGGTTAATTTAATAAGCATTTGCTGTATAATATACTTATGAAAGAGCTATTTCACAGGGATCTGGAAGATGACATAATCAAGTTTATTGATAGGAAGGAGATAATCATAATACGTGGTCCGAGGCAATCCGGCAAGACTACACTGTTAAGGCTTATAAGTGACAGGGTTAAGGGCACAAAGAAGTTCTTTGACTTGGATATACTGATGGACAGGAATGCTGTAGAGAGATCGCCTCTTGAATTTGTAAAGAGTTTGGGCGAAGGAAAATTAAATCTATTTCTTGATGAAATCCAGCGCCTTAATGAAGGCGGCGAGAAACTCAAGATAATATACGACAACATGGAAAACGTGAAGATATTTGCCACAGGCTCTTCTTCGCTGCAGATAAAATCTAACATATTGAATTATTTGGTTGGGAGGGCGTTTGTATTTGAACTATTTACCCTAAGTTTCGGAGAATTTCTAATGTTGCGTGATGAGCAGTTATACAAAATATTCAAGGACAGGAAAAACTCTGTATTGAAGTTCATTGATTCTGGTACTGGTATAAAAGAGTCAATTCTTGAGCAAAAATTCCAAATACTGCTCAAAGAATACTTGATATTTGGGGGATATCCTGAAGTTGTAAAAGCCAAGACCGCAGACACTAAAAAGACCATCTTAAAGAATATTGTAAGCAACCATATAGATAAAGACATCGTATCCTTCTTCAGGATTGAAGATACATGGCGCTTCACAAATTTCTCCAAGGCGCTTTCCTTCAACATTGCAAATCTATTCTCACCAGCATCAATATCGAGAGAGATAGGCATATCCTATGCAAGAACTGAGAAATACATGAACATGCTCATCAATACATACATAATAAGCCTTCTTAGGCCGTATCACAAGAACCTCACCACAGAGATTAAAAAAGAGCCAAAGCTTTATTTTATGGATCTTGGTTTCAGGAATTCGGTAATGGAAAATTTTTCAGATTTTGATAATCGGGATGACAGAGGCAAACTAGCGGAAAATTTTGTTTTCAGGGAGCTTACGAGTCTGAATTTCAAGATAAAGTACTGGAGAACCACATCAAAAGGAGAGATTGATTTCGTAATAGAAAAGGAAAATGAGCTGATACCCATAGAAGTGAAACTGGGCGGCGGAGCTCTAGGCAAAAGTTTTCACAGTTTCTTAGATACCTACAAACCCAAGAGGGCTATAATATTCACTGGCGGCGAATTCAGGATGCAAAAGCTCAGTACAACTACCATATACTGGCTTCCTGTATCTTATATATAATAGAATATCCGAATAGAAGAGAGTGCCAGAAATCTAATCGCAGTTTATTTGCGCATTTCCTTCTTCAGTTCATGCCATTTCTTCGCATATGATACTGTGAGTGCCGCAGGCCATGCCGCAAACGCTATCGAAACTGCGGCAAATCCAATGTTTCCGTTCGCCATATTATCAAATCCAACTGCCAGAAACATTCCCGCAACTCCTCCGGAACCCAATGTCGCAATCTTCTCATCATTGCGTACAAGAAACATGTTGTAATTGTCGTGCAGTTTTTTCATCATTTTTTTCATTTTATCATCCGGCTTTCATCATCAAGAACAAAGATTGAAATACATGTATATAAATTATTGCTCCGAATCAAATAATGTAATATCATGAAGTTCAAGATCACAGAGAAGATAAAATCGATAATCAAGCGAGACGGCAAAGTAATGATGACTACGACCCGAGGCGATGTCCCGCTTGTTATAGAGAAAGGAGATGGGGACTTCATATACGATGTATCTGGCAACAAGTTCATAGACTTCTCATCGCTGATAGCGGTATACAATTTCGGCATAAATGCCAACAAGGAAGTCAGGGAGGCCGTGAAGAAGCAGGCAGACGTGCTTATGCATGCAGCATTCACCGATTTTTATTCGGAGATTCCGGTAAGCTTCGCGGAAAATCTCCTGACAATGTTTCCAAAAGGGTTTGGCAAGGTGTTCTTCTCCAATTCCGGTACTGAGGCAAATGAAGCCGCAATAAAATACTCAAAGCTGTTCACAAAGAGGCAGTACCTTATCGGCTTCTACAACTCATTCCACGGAAGAACACACGGTTCCTTGTCGATAACATCATCAAAGCTTGTCCAGAGGGAGCACTTCGGCCCGTTCAATTCCACTGTCCACGTTCCTTATGCATACTGCTACAGGTGCCCGTTCGGCAAGGAGTATCCTTCATGCGGTCTTGAATGTGTTGATTACATAAAGAAGAATGCGCTCGGAAAGGAGGTTCCTCCAAAAGAGGTCGCAGCCATATTCATAGAGCCGGTTCAGGGGGAAGGAGGCTATATAGTGCCTCCTAAAGATTTCATAAAGGAAATAAGGAATATTGCAGACGACAATGGCATAATACTTGTATCTGATGAAGTGCAGGCAGGCTATATGAGGACCGGCAAATTCCTGGCGATGGATAATTTCGGAGTCACTGCCGATATCTATACTATGGCCAAGTCCATGGGGGGCGGCTTGCCAATAGGTGCTACGATAACAAGGAGTTCGCTAGGAGATGTGCCCGAAGGCGCGCACTCCAACACATATGGCGGCAACCTCGCGGCAGTCGCAGCCGCAAACGCCCAACTTAGATACCTTAAGAAAAACCTGTCAAGCATAGAGATGCAGGCCACTGAGAAAGGCAGGATTGTCCTGGACAGGCTAAACAAGATGAAGGACAAGTATGAGATAATCGGCGACGTGAGAGGATTGGGCTTCATGATAGGAATAGAGTTCGTGAAGGACAAGAAGTCCAAGGAGCCTGCTCCCAAGGAAAGGGACGAAGTCGTAGTAGAGGCGTTCAACAATGGCCTTGTCATGCTTCCATGCGGAGCATCGACACTCAGGATAATACCTCCGATAACCATATCAATCAAAAACCTTGAAGAAGGGCTCGATATATTAGAGACTTCAATAAGCAATGCGGACAGGAATCAAAAGCGCCGCTCATGATTTGTGCAGCTTGGCAAGCTTCATTATCTCTTCATATATTGCTGCAGTCCCGCTTGCGCCTACCCTAAATTGCAAAGGATCCGGTTTTCTTCCGGAAGCTTCAATGAAGTCAAGTATCTGCTGGTATGTGCGCACGCCTCCTGAAACTTTTATGCCAACATTCCCTTTCCCAAGCCTCTTGGATATGTCATTCATGAGCTTGACATTGTCTATGTCTGCCCCCGATGTCCTGTTTCCTATGGACTTTGCATATGCTTCATCAGCGAATCCTGTGCTGGTCTTTATGAAATCAGCGCCGGACATGAATACTGCTTCATAAACTTTAGGTTTTTCCTCCCCTGTGAGATAAGCATCCTCAGTTATTACCTTGATTTTCATGTTTCCTGCATGTGCTTCACCAGATACCGATTTTAGATCGCTTAAGACATCGCCGAACCTCCCTGATTTCGCTGTGCCTATCTGGACCACAATGTCTATCTCGTCAGCAATATTTACAAGAGATTTTATCACTCCGTTCCTTTCCTCAGTATTCATCGCACCAAGAGGAAAGTCCACCACCACAGCAAGCCTAAGATCATATTTTCTGCTATTGATCCTTTCTCTTGCAAGCCTGGCATACAAAGGCGCTATGCACACTGAATATGTTCCGAGCTTTGCAGCTTCGTCTATCAATGACTCTACCTGCGCGGCTGTAGAGTATGGCTTCAGTAGCGTGTGGTCTATGAGCCCCATCATCTTTCTTGCCGGATTTATTGTCCCTGATTCTTGCAATATATTACCATAATTGATTTGAACAGAAAACAATATAAAAAGTCCATTTCATTATACTAGGAGTTTAAAATGGTGCCATGCCTAAAAACAACAATTCCAGCCGCGCAATTGAGAAATACCAGAAGACCGTCAAGCAGCTCAGGCTCATAACGTCAATATCTCTCGTGCTAGGCATAATCGCCATATTCATCTCTATATATTCAATATATGTGGTCACTCCTGGCTTTTACTCCTTGCTTTCTTCTCACGTAACTACAGCTGCAAACAATACTACGGCGCAAACCTCAAAGTTTCCCACATTTGCGGGAATAGACGACCCTCTTAATTCGACCCAGCTCTCCGTTATAAACAATGCGCCCAATTCATATTTTGAGACTGCAGGCTTGATGTACCTTAACGGGTCGATTTCCAATCCAATCTTCACGAAAACAAATGCCGTCACCTCATTCACTTACAATAACAAAACATCCGTCGTATACCTTGGCTCTATAACATGCATATTCTGCGGGGAAAACAGGTGGGCGATGGCTCTTGCTCTCTCAAGGTTCGGCAACTTCTCAAAACTTTTTATCGGGTATTCATCCCTTAATGACGGCGATGTGCCCACATTGTACTGGACTTCGCTTGACTACAACACTTCAACAACTACGATAGGCAATTACTATTCAAGCAGGTACATAAATTTCTTTTCAATAGACGATGTAAAGCCGATAACCGGTGGATTCAACCTAAACACCATGCCGCAGATGCTCTCAAACATAAAGGCGCGCGGCAACCAGACATATGTAAATGCCTTTGATTATATAATCAATCTTAGCTCAAGGAATGCAACCGCATTCACCGGCACCCCGTATACTATATGGGGCAATTATCAATTTGAGGGCGCAGATGCTGCTGATTTCGGAAATTCGACTCCTACTAGCGGGACAGTGGCGCTGTCATACATGACCCATGCACAGGTATTCTCGCAGCTTGCACATCCTTCTGACCAGTTTGCATGGACGGAATATGCCGCTGCAGACGTTTACACGGCAGCAATCTGCAAGTCTATAGGCAACTCTGCCTCCGTATGCTCCCTGCCTTCAATACAGGAGATCGAAACCGCATTCAAGTGATTTAGATGATCAAGAGCAGCAGGCGGCTTATCGCCCTGAAGAGGATATTCGAGTCACCTGTTTATGTTGTACTTGCAGTTGCGGCTGCAATAATATTCTATTTCCTGTTTGAATATCTTGTTGCTTCCTCTAATCATGGCTTGCTCATATTCTTCATACCTCAATATTACATATATGCGCTAGTGGCTACTTCAGGAATCCTCCTATCGATAAGTGTTTTTACGGTAATGCACTCATTATCAAGGAAGCTTTCTGGCGCGACAGGCGGCATATTCAGTGTGCTTCTCCCTTCAGTTGGAGGCCTTGTCGTGAGCTGCGGCTGCGAATTTCCAATACTAGCATCTTTACTTCTCTTCTTCGGAATCAACACTTTTGAGGCGATAGGATTGATATCAATAATCAGCACGTATCAGACCTGGATAATTTCAGGAATGGTTCTAATAAATCTTGCACTTATCTATTTCTATGCAGGCTTGGCATATCCGCCCCGAAGAAAGCGCTAATAATTTGACTGGTACTTGTTATGGTATGCAGTATGGCCAGGTTAACAAAAGCAGCGACACTGCTTCAAGCCTTTACCTTTTGCATCATTCTCCTTTCCTTGAGGAACCTGTCCCAATAAGGCTCGCTGGACTTAAGCTGATCCCTCAGTATAGGGGCGTAAGTCGTCTCTATCAATTTTCCGTCATGCGCCTTCATGTTCATGAACAGGTATCCATTCAGCTTGTCTTCAGAAAGGAATGGAATATGCAAGGTCTTGTTGTGTGGGTTTGTAGCCGTATTCTGCATCGTAGGCCCTTCAGCAACTACTGAATTCTTTGTTGTAACCTCTTTGGATTCATGCCAATGGCCTCCAACTACCGCCTGCGCCCCGCTTCTCTGCGCTTCAAGGAAGGCCTCTATGCCATGCTCCTTTGCAGGATGCGAATGCCTCAGGTTAAATTCAATTCCATTGAACCAGAACGTTTCTGCGGCTATGTCGCTTCCGCTTCCGGTCTTTACATGCGTTTTCCAGTCATCAGGGAGCTTTCCGGACTTCTCAAACCCTTCAAGCAGCATGTCTATATGCGCTTTCAGCATTGTTGCTTCGTCGTGCTGCCCATCCCTGTGGGTCTTATTGTAGTGGTTGCCTGATATTATGGCTACATATCCCCCTCTTGAAACAACATCCAATACTAATTCCTTAACTGATTCTACGAATACTGCAGCCTGGGAATCTATGTTGGAAAGCACGTTTTTATCCTGCCTTTCGTACCTTTCAAGCTTGGCGCGCATTATCTCATCTTCATTCAGACCTTTATTCTTAAGCCAGCTCACATATTCTGTCATTATTTCCGTATTTGCCTCCGGTCTTTCCACATACTTGAAGTTGCCGAGGTTTCCTTCTATATTATCTCCGTCAAGCACAAGCATATCGACCTTCTTGTTAAGAGCGTCTTTTGCTGCTGCTCTAAGCATTTCAATGCTTCCATAATTACCTACATGGGCATCTGTGATTACTGCAACTTTTATATCCTCTGCAGCTTCGGGCATTTTGTCTTTGGCATTAGGCACCAACGATAAAATAAGCTTTTCATCTGCATATGCAAGGTCTCCGTCCTTTATCTCCGAAGGCCTTTTGCTGGATAATATGGCCCTCTCAAGTTCAGGGTCGTGGCCAGCCACTTTCTCATGCGTGCCTTCGCCAAGTGCCTTGACAAGCTGTTCAGCAGCGCCTGCCTGCTCTATATCATCTTTTATTCTTTCTTCCTTTAGCAGGGGCACCCCCAAGGTCTTGTGTGCAACGGATCCGTCTCCATGCACTTGCACCACGCTGGCACTCTGGTCAAGTAGCATTTTGGATCCGTCAGATTCATCGGTTTTTACTCTGTTAAGGTAGGTTTTCGTGCTCTCTGCAACGGAGAAGAATGGGCCTTTTGACAAGGCAGCAACAACAGTGCTTGACTGGTTTTCCCAGGCTTCCATCGAAAAGGAGCTATATCCGTTTCTAGATCCGATAAGCACATTCAGCGGCGTGTTGTCTATCTTTCTTTTCTCCTCCTCCATTCCTTTAAATGTCACGTATGCCTCTCTTACAAATGCCGTATTGCTGCTCTTCTTGTATTTACTTGAAGATATTCCGAGACCATCCGTGATTATCACGTTAAATTCAAACCCGTTGATTTTATTGCGGTAAATTGACAGCTTCTCTTCCTGGATTGTTACCTTTCTCGTCCTTCCTATTGCGTTCTTTAGTATCGTCCTATAATTATTTTCGGCTAATCGGTCAACAATGTCATTCACATCTTTAGGTAGGGGTATGTGCCCCGTAAACATGTGTATGCCTGCGCTATTCACCATCAATTCCTTAGACGCAGTTCTGGAAACCGCTTCATTATACCTTTTTGTCAAGGCTTTTTGCCTGTTTCCTATCGCCTTTATATCCGATCTTAGCTTTTCATATTCCTCGGTCTCTTCAGGGGTCCTTTGTTCGGCCTTCTTCGCTTCGTTAAGCTTACGTGTAACCTCTGTCATCTGACTGTTTGTCTCATTAAGCATCTCATCTATCTTCTCCTTGTCAAGTTCCGTGTGTATCTGCATATTCAATAATTCAAGCAGCGACTTCCTTTCCTGCAGCTCATCCAGCTCCTCTGAATTGATCTTAAAGTTAAGCTTCGCACGTTCCAGCTCCTTCTTAAGGCTCTCCCTTTCATGGTCGTTTGCAGCTTCCTCTATCCTTCTTGGTATGTTGGTTTTGGATTCTGAAAGGCTCTTCATCTGCTCCTTGCGTGCATCTATCTCTTTTTTTATTGCTTCTATTTTCGGTTCTATTATGTTTTCAAATCTCTTCTGCTTTATCTTTTTGACCGCATCCATGTACATCCTTGATAGGTCAAGCTTGAGCGTCTCAAGGTTCTTCTCATCGGCCTTGCCCATAACGTATATAAATGCCGCATTTTCAGGAAGCGCAGATGAAAGCCTTTCAATATGCGGCTTTATGACCGCAGCAGCGCCTTCCAGGTCCTGAACTCCGCTCCTTATCACCCTTAACTTGTCCTTGTTCCTTTCCCCTCCCCTATTTATCGGCATTTCCGGAAGCACGCCCCCGTTCACTACAAAGACATCGGGCTTCTCATTCTCCTTGAGGTTCTTTATATAGTGCGCAAGTCCTATCAGTCCGTCTTCATTCATGTATGTCTTTGCGCCGTTGATCTCAGACACTACAAATATGTTAAAAGACTTGCTTTCAATGCCACCTTCCATAAATTCCCACTGATAATTAAATACCATGCTATCTTTTTAAATCTGTTCTGCAAACTTGTTTTTTCAAGTTCCATGATTTTGTACTGAATAGAGTTTGTCGTTGACAAGGAATAAAGTTAAAAGCTTTATTATACAATATGAGACCATGGACGGGGTATTCCCCACTGGCACAGGCATAAGCCGTGTCAGGGCGATAATAAACATACTAAAGCAGAATAAAGGCCATATGGGCATGACCGAGCTGGCAGAGGAATCTGAGGAAGATGTGGATGACCTGCTGCCCCAGATCGAAGCCTGCAAGCTTCTTGGGCTACTTGTCGTTGATGATTCTGAGCTGAGGCTGACTGATCGCGGAGAGAAGCTTACGTTCTCTAATTTTTCGAAATTCATAAGAGAGAGCCTTGCCAGCATAGAGCCCTTCAAGAGCGCAATAAAGATAATCAGCGAAAACGAGGTGCAGTCTGCAGACCTTTTCTCCGGATTGAGGTCAAGAGGTATAATAATACATGGCAACGACGCAACAAACGATATGCTCCTGAAGAGACTTTTTCTGAGATGGGGCGTAAGGTCCAAGCTTTTTGCTTATAATTCAGATACAGATGCATGGTCGGTGCATAAAAGCACAAACAGCTGACTTGCCTTATAAAAAATCAGGCCAATTCATCTATTTCGACAAGGAAGCCTGCCACCTTCCGTGGTTGGCGGTTTACCAAGCTTTTTGAACGGTTCCCTGTTTTTGTATAACGGCATATGTGTATACAACTGCAATCCAGCGACTCCTCGCTCCGCAATGCGGCTATTTGGCTAGGAGAGCATATATGCTGTCCATTATGTCAGTGAATTGCTTTGACCGTTTGTCTCTTGGCCTTGCGCCGCTCATTTTCATAATCTTCTTCACCCTTGACGGCTTATTTGACAGCACAATAATCTTGTCCGACAGTTCTACAGCCTCTTCAACATTATGGGTAACCATGACTACTGAATTGACCGAGATATTCTTATTTTCAAGCATATATACTATGTCTGACCTCAGTGTATTGGCGGTCAGTTCGTCAAGAGAGCTGAAAGGCTCGTCCATAAGCAGCACCTGCGGATCCGAGGCTATCGCCCTCGCAATGCCTACACGCTGCTTCATTCCGCCGCTAAGCACATTAGGGTAATGCGACCCAAATCCCGAAAGCCCGAACCTGTCCAGCAGCTCTGCGGCCTTCTTGGTCTTTTCGCTGTCCTCAAGGCCCGTTAGCGAAAGCCCGATCTTTACATTGTCCATGTTGGTAAGCCAGGGAAGCAGGGCGAAATCCTGAAATACGAAGGATATTTTACTGTTTGGCCCTTCTGTGCGCTTGTTCATGAACGTCACTTCGCCCGACGAAGGTTTTATGAGCCCCGCTATTATTCTAAGCAGGGTAGATTTTCCGCATCCAGAAGGCCCTATTATGGAGACAAATTCCCCCTTTTTGACTTCGAAGGATACATTTTCCATTATGTCCAGGTTGCTGTTCTCAAAATGGAAAGATACATTATTTACTGATATTATCGTAGGCCTCGGCATATGCATCAACTATACACTCCTGCAAGCTTTTTGTAAAATCTCTTCCACAGGAACGTGTTTATGATAAGTATCATAACTACAAGATTTAAAAGCGCAAGCCCCATTATGGCAAGCCCTCCGCCTCCAGATGTAAGTGACGTATCAAGAAGCTTTCCCATTCCCACGCTTACGCTGCTTATCACAGTGGATCCGGATATGCCTGTAGTTGTGAAGTACTCTGCAACTATGCTTGCATTCCATTCTGCGGCTATGCCTGTCATTGCTCCTGTAACCAGTCCAGGAAGAATTGCTTTTATGTAAATGTTGCGCCACGCATTCTTTCCCTTCACCCCGAAAATTTTCTGAACCTCGAACACATTGGACGGCAGCGTTCTTGTGCTTGCTATTATGCTGAAGATTATATACCATATGCCGCTGAGGAAGAATATTACGAATGCAACAAGCTCACCGTGCCCCGGATATTTGCTGAAGCCTACTGCAATGGCGGGCAGCAGAATTGTGGCAGGTATGGAAGCCATTACCTGAAACAGAAGAAGATATTCCGAGCTCCTGTTTGTCATGAATATTATATATACGCTCAATGGTATGGAGATGACAAGTATTGCAAGGAAGGCCAGCCAAACCCTTGCGAACGATGCAGCAAGTGCTTGCAGGATAATCGCTTCTTGTCCTGCAAGAGAGCCGTTGGAAGCAAAAATCAGCGCCACCACAACTAAGATAAGTAATGCAAGCGGCGCATAAAACCTAGAAATGTCGATCTTTGGGCGCGCAATCCTTGTAATGTGGCTTATCGGTTCGAAGTATGCATGCTTTTTCTGCGCGGCTACGCTGAAGCCCTCGGAATCGAACACGGCCCTGTTCCTCGGCAGCTTCTTTCCTATCCAGTCAAGGAATTCCTTTTCATAATGCATCCTTCCGGAAGCCTCCTTCTGCCTCATGTGTTTTGTGGAGTAATCTTCAAGAGGTTTGAAGAAGAGAAATCTTGTCGCAACAACAAATACGATGAACACCGCAATTCCCAGAATATAAGCCGCACTTCCCTGCGAAGCTAGCGATATCAGCGCAGTGCCTATCCCATACTTAACCTGATAGTTTGTATTGCCTATTGAGAATATCTCGCTGGTCACCAAATAGAACAGCCCTATGGACCACGAAAGTATTGACTGCTCCACTATCCTTGGAAATGCCGCCGGAAAGTATATCCTCCTCAATTTAGACCATCCGTCAAAATGATAAAGCTCGGCAACCTCCATGAATTCCTTCGGTATGGTCTTCACTGATTCGTACACGCCCAATATGATATTCCATACCATGCTCGTTACTATCAGGAATATTACTGCGGCATTTATGCCTATATAGCCTGGGAGCAAGAACACGAAAACGAAAATCACTACAGGAAAAAATGCGAGGATAGGCACTGTCTGCAATATGTCTACTATCGGGATAAGTATCTTTTCAGCAGTGCGCGATGTGGCTGCATATACTCCCACTGCAATGCTTATGATGAGCGACAGCCCCAGCGCAATAAACATTCTGACCCACGACGCAGAAGTGTCTAAAATCAGTTGTAGCAGCAGCCATACAAAATCCATGTTTATTAAAACTTCAGAGATTAATATAAGTCTTTGCGTAGAATTTATAGTGCAAAGAGAAAAAGATCCGGATGAAAACCAAAAAGGCCAAAGCAGTCAAAAAGAAAAACATCAAGCCAATTCATAATAAAAATGTGCTGAAGAACAAAAGTCATTACGACCTCGAGGACATAATAATAGACATGCTGCTAAATTCGGATATAAATACAAAGAACGGCACAGATATAGAGGATCTCATATACAGTTCAACGAGGAATACTGCTAAGCTTGGTTATTATTTTGGGTTTTCAGTGGGCAGGTCAATGGCCCTGAAGCTTGATAGCAGAAAAGAGTTCATCATGATGCTTGATAGGATAGGGCTTCACAATGCATTATACCATCCTCTAAGGGACCATATAATAATAATGTCAAAACCTGAAAAGAATTTCAGGAGGTCGCGCCTTGCGTACCCCATACATGTATATGAGGCCGGTGTGATAGCCGGCTACCTTTCGACATCTTCAGGCATGAAAATAAATGTGAATGAGAAGAGATGCGTGTATAATGGGGCATCAGAGTGTCAGTTTGTGGCGTCTCCGGAACAGTCTGCCCCTGCACTAGTAAAAAATGGCATAAGCGGCATATCTCACGCAATAGCCGCCTCGTTTAATAACGGCGCATATTCAAAGTCGCTGCCGGAATACCACAGGATTCTGTCAAATCTCCCGCTTATAGACGGCGGCATTTCAAGTCAGGTACTCAAAATAATGGTGCTCTCTGGAGAGAAAATGCCATCAATGACCACCGTGCAGTTTAACAGGGTGGTGAGCAACATAGCCAACTACTACGGTGTAAATGATTACAGCATAGAAAGGCGCGGAAGCAAAAAGATTATTAAATTTAGATATGGCAATTATAATTCGCTGCATTCGTTTGTTTCAATGCCGGCAGCTATCATTGTGGGCATTTCCAATTCAATGGGGAAAAGGCCACAAGTTAGTTTTGTAACGAACAGGGACAAAAGTTACACCACAATAATAGAACTTTCATAGGGATGATATGGGGATACTTGATAGCATACTTTCGCTGATACCTCACGTCAAGAAGCCCAGCACTCCGCTTTCGTTCAAGGAGAAGCTCAAGTGGACCGCAGTCGTAATGGCCATATACTTCGGATTCTTCAGCACTCCTGCGTTTGGGGTAAGCAGGGCCGCACTCAGCCAGCCTGTATTGCAGCTGATAAACATAATATTTGCCGCAAGGACCGGCACCCTCATAACAGTTGGGATAGGCCCGATAGTGCTGTCAAGCATAGTGCTGCAGCTCATACAGGGCACAGGCCTGCTCAAGATAGATCTTTCAGATCCTCAGCAGAAAGGCAAGTTCCAGGGAATACAAAAACTTTCTGCAATAGTAATTGCAGTAGTGGAGTCAATAATATTTACGTCCACAGGGTACGTCCCGCTTGCAAGCAGCAGCTACTTCGGAATAGTCGTGCTGCAGCTTGCAGTAAGCGCAATAATAGTGATATTCCTCGACGAGATCATGGTTAAGTACGGGCTCACATCGGGCATAAATCTGTTCATTGCCGGTGGGGTGGCATACGCAGTGATAGCCGGAACTGTCAATATATTAATCCCAGGGGCGCAGATTGCGCTTGCAAACGGCGGCGCTTCCGCAATACCAAACGCGTTCCTTGCCTTCGGCCCACTCATATTCGCCATACTGGTGATGCTGATAAGCATATACGCATATGACATGAAGGTCGAGCTGCCGCTTGCGTTCAGCCAGCTGAGGGGAGTGGGGGGCAGGCTTCCAATACCCTTCCTTTACGTAAGCGTGCTTCCGGTCATACTCGCAACTTCGCTCATAGTCTCGCTGAGCGTATGGTTCTCATTCCTTGCGCATGTAAATACTGGGACGTTTGCGAGCGTAGCACACTTCATAGCTCTCTATCAGATACAGCAGTCTGCAACCGGCGCGACAAGCACGATACTCGTCGGTGGCGTCTTGTATCTAATATCCCCGAACTTTCCGCTTCCATACCAGTCGCCATATGGCATAGGCGGATACGGTCCATACGTTTCATACCTTCTTTCAAGCAGCAGCCAGTTCTACATGCCGTGGGGCGGCATAATCTATGTGCCTGAATGGATCCACATAATAACATACACATTATTCCTTGTCATTCTCTGCATAATATTCGGGAAATTCTGGGTAGAGATGACCGGGCAGAGCCCCAAGAGCGTCTCCGAGCAGCTTCAGGGAATCGGATGGCAGATACCTGGGTTCAGGAGGGATCCCCGGATAATAGAGAGCGTTCTGAACAAGTACATACCCACAATAACTGTTCTTGGCAGCATATTCGTTGCGCTTCTGGCCTCCTTGGCCACGCTAACCGGGGCCATAGGCTCCGGGATGGGCATACTTCTTACTGTTGGCATAATGTACATGCTCTATCAGCAGATCGAGAGGGAGCACATGCTCGAAGGATATTCCTCAATAAACAATTTGCTTTCATAGGTGATTAAATGATGTCATTGAAATATGCTGACAAAAAATACGCAATGCCTGCAGAGGCCAGGGCAATTCAGGATTCTGGCCTGAAAACTGCTTCTAAGCGCGCCATGCGCATCGATGCTGAAAAAGAATCAAAAAAGGAAAACTGGAAATGGTCGCTGATCAAGGATATTTTCACTCCTGAAAAGAAGGACTTTTACCACATCGCACAGAGCATGTCGTTGATTGCCAGCACATTAAGCATGTTCGCGCTCGCAGCAGAGTTCCTGGCATCAAAAATAGTGCCTCCGTTTGCCGGATTCCTTGACAGCAATCCCATATATGTCGCTTCCGCAGTAGCGGCATTGCTGGTGTCTTCGGCCTCCCTCTTCATTTCTGAACACATCATAAAGAAGAAAGAGAAAAAAGAGAGCGGACAAGCAAACTCAAAATAGCACTTATTTCAAATCTTTTTCTTCAGATTCGAAAAAATCCTCGCACCGCTTCAATATATTTGCTACTGTGCCTTTTGAAATGTTAATCTCAAATATGTCCCATAAAACTTCCTCTATCCTTTCCAAAGGCAAGTTCAAAATTTTATTCAAGTACGAGATCAGAATTACTGTGTGTATATCATACTTCATCTTAGGCAGCGCGTTTGGCACGGTCGCAGACACCTGTCTTCCGCACTTTTTGCAATAGTACATTGCGATCTCATGCTCAATAATATATGGCTTGGGCATATGCATCTCAATAACCACTCTTTTTCGTGTCGCCTTCTTCTTTATCAATTTGCCTCCGCAATAAGTGCATCTATCCTGTTTAAGTTCGTGATATTCTTTTTTATCGAAATGGCTTGGTCTGCAGTTCCTAATATTATTCGATACTTTGGTGCCATCTCTTTCAGTACTTTTAATATAAGATTGATTATCCCCTCTTATATGTGATATTTTTGTATGGCTTTTTTTAAGTGATAGAATCGCATTCCTGTATCTCTCTTTTTCATTTTTTATAATAACCCGCTTTTTCAAGCTCCTCCCCTGCATAATTTTCATCTAAATCAAAATGTCAATAATAATCTTACGCTTTTTTTGTATTTAAAATATAGCATCAGAATGCAGCTAAACACTTTTTTAAACTCACACATGTTTACTTGTCTAATAATCATCTCAGGTTAAAAACAGGCAGTTTTCTTAATTTATGCAGAATTTTAAAATTATGTATAATAATAAAACAAGAATACAAAATAATTATGTTTTTAAATAGCCCTTAATTTAGACTTTAAATTAATGTCTGTAAAATTATTAAACAAAATTCCATGCAAAAGTAAATATTTAATAATCTTCTTCGTGATGTAAATGTGTTATACTAAACGTGATCTGTATGGCTTTTAAGTCGAGTTTGATTAAGGGGGGGGGGGCTAAAGACCAAAAAGATTCCAGTATACGCTGCACTTGCAGCTTCTGCATTTACTATAATAGCAGTTTCAATGATGTTGCTGTTCAGCACTACAGTGAAAGCAAGTTCTTATACCTCTAATGTTATAGCGTCTGTTTCTGTAGGTGGAGTATGCTTCATAACTACTACAAACACACTTGTTAATTTCGGAAATATAGATCCTACCCAAGGAACTCCCGTTTCAAATGACATAGCGTTTGCAGATTCATTCGGTAATGAACCTGCAAACATTCTTGTCGCAGGCACAAATTGGATAAATGAACCAGGCTACGGCTCAAACACGTTCTATGTTTCAAACACGCTTTGGAATCCGACATCGGCAAGCCCCGGCGTTGGCAATGCCTTAACATTATTTACAGGATTTACATCGCTTTTCGACACCCAATTGCAGATTGCGGCTCCGAATCCGTCATTTCCCAGAACTCAAACACAACTGTTCGTAGGGGTGAACATACCTGGCGGGGCTCCTGCAGGTCCTTATACCCAGAATATAGTTCCAGGATACTCCTGCCTTACGTATCCAAACCCCTTCTCAGTTCAGAATGTAATTGCAACTGCAAACGTGCAACCGGCATGCTTCATAAGTCTAAGCACAAATGCGATAGATTTCGGTTCAATAACCCCAACCAACAGCGTACCAACTGCAAATGCTGTTTCAGTTAATGACCCTGGAGGCAATATACCTGCAAATATACTTGTAGATGCAGGAAACTGGATATCCGGCTCAAATACATTCTATGTTTCAAACACGCTTTGGAATCCTGTAACTGAACCAACATATACTGGAACTCCGCTTAATCTAGCTCCAAATCTTGTAGATACGCTCATACAGGAGCCAGCGCCCATTATTGCAAATCCAACAACTTCAAATACCCTATACTTTGGTCTTGCAGTACCTGCTGCACAGTCGCCAGGCCTGTACACACAGAACGTATACATTGAGAATGAGTGCTGAGATTATGGTGTATAAAGTCTATGCCACTTTTAAAGTTAATTAAAATAACGTGAATGTATTAAATGCAAAATAAAAATATCACATCTACGCATAGATTAATCTACTTTTCATTAGCACTGCTTCTAATTTCAGGGCTCACATATGCGCAGCTAGGCGAGCGCGCAGGCCCCCTAAATTTCAATGTGCCTGTAAATGGTTCACAGACCAATCAATGGTATCTAATAAATGAAGGCAATGTGCCGATAAACTTCTACATTTATGCAGAGCAGCCATCTCAAGTTCCAAATGAAATTACTCCTTCTATAATTACAGTGCCTTTAAATGGCACAATAGCTCCATATTCAACGCTAATTGTAAATGTGTCTGTATCAATGCCAGCAAACAATATCCCTCACAAAGGCAGCTGGAGCACAATATTGCAAGCGATAGAGACATCATCTTCAAAATCAACTAACGGAGCAAACAGTGCACAGTTATATGCAGGAATTGCAAAGGAGATGTTTATAGCTTCAACAAATGCAATACCTATAACAACCACAACACCTGTGACTACAACAGTGCCGGTAGTATTCAAGCCTTCAGTCTATCAGATTGTCGTAGTAATATCATTAGTGATAGTGATAGTTATTCTCTACATCATAAAGAAGCTCATAGATAATCTCAAAGGGGACAAAGCATTGGCAGGAATAATTACTAAGGCAAAACTGCCAAAGAAAAAAAAACAGTCAAAAAACAAAAGAAAGTAAAAAAGACCAATAAGCGCAAACGCTCTAAACGCAAAGCCAAAATCCGCAAGTAATATCAAGGAATTTTAATGAAGTATACAATATTAGTAGCATTAGCTTTTGCACACATATTTTTCCTTGCCCATGCCTCAGCAATGAATAATACCACTATAAGCAATGCCACTTCAGCTTCTGCCACAAACTCACTGCCTAAAAACCAGTCCCTAACCAATAACATTAATACTACCAGCCAAAATATGCCATACCAGCTCACATTTCCAGCTGAAATAAGCAGTGAAGCATCCCAAACACTCCACAGTAAAGCATCTTCAATTCTATCAAACAGAATAAGTTCTAGAAAGAGGAATGCAGCATTACCGAATATTTTAGAAGTTACCGAATCAATAAGCAACTTCACCAGCATAAACAAACTGCCAGTTAATCTGCAGAATATTTTTAATGGAACAAATAAGATATATACTGAAAATGTGCTTATTGCTTATGCGGCCTTAAACTCGAGCTTTCAAGCTCAAAATTCATATAACAACACAAACTTCACATACGTCAATATATACTCTTCATTATATGGAAATAATGCAACCTCTTTTGCATCATACCTGCCTCCTTTTATTCGGTCACCGGCATTTTCTTCTCCTAATTCATCAGTTAGAAGCATATATGTCAAGTTAAACAAAGGGGAAGGAGATGCAGTAACGAAAATAATATTTCACGGCAATACTACTGAATATGGATTCAATAAGCCCATATACCTCTCATTTAACATAAGCAGCCAAATAAATGATTCGAATATAATAAGTGCAGAATATAATTTTTCTGTAAGTAAGCAATGGATTTCAAATTTAAATCTTAGCCCATACCAGATCTCATTATATAAATACGAAAATGGCAAATGGGAGCAAATGCCTACCTTGCTTACTGGATCTAATGGCACATACTTCACATATGTAGGAATCTCAAACTCTTTCTCTACGTATATAGTGTCATTCAATCAAAATGCCAGTGTAGGGGATTTGAATCCTGAATCAGTGACTTTGCACCTTGGATATAAATTATATTTCTGCGAAGCTGGTGCAAATTATACCTTTTCAACATCAGGATCGCCATTTTCATGGATACAGGATGTTGGCTCCCCTTCCGGGTCTCCACCAAGCGGAGAAAACGCAAGCATAGGACATCAGTCAAGCAACGTCTGCTCAGCATATACCACTAATTCTACGTTTCCTGGTCTTGCTGTTGCAGGAATAGGCGTAAACCAGACAAATTATATTCTTTTTAAAAATTCATCAAGCAGCTCATCTTCCTCTAACTTGAAGTATGAAGTTGCTAAGAACAATTCTTTTGTATTGATAATGACCGCTTCAGGGTATTATGGATTAACCGGAGTGTCAATCCCAAAAGGCTGCAATGTAGACGAATTTGTAAACAATACCGACACATTCGAATCGGCTTATATAGCCACATGCCAAGGGCAGCAGGAAGGGACATATTATGTAAATGATTCTCTTTCCTTTTTAGGGTCTTCTACCCTTGCTGCGTATGTTTTTCTTCCATACACGCTTACGCTTGATGATAATATACCTACTGGTGAGATAGAAACGAATGGCGCAACGTATCCATCGGGAAGCACAATACAGGTAATAGGAACAAATTCAGTTTATGCAATTGCGCCGGCAAATTTTGTATTTGTAAATTGGACGACAAGCAATCCTGTTAATCTATCATTATCCAATTATACTAGCAATCCCGCAATCCTTACAGTAAATGGGAATGGGACTCTTACTGCAAATTTCAAAGTACAAACCGAATTTACAGAATCCGGACTTCCAAGCGGATCAAGATGGGATGTAATATATGACAATATATTTCTGAGCAGTACATCCCCAACAATCAAGTTTTTTACCAATCCTGGAAACTACACATTTTCAATTCCTGTCCAAAACATCGCTGGCGCAGCCTATGAGCCATCTCCTTCTTCAGGCTATTTAGTTTCAGGAAATTCAACCCAGATAAATTTCACCCCATTGGTAGCTAACATATTCGTCCCCAGCAACTCTGTTGTAGATGTAGGGCAGTATGAAACACTTGTAGCAAATGCATCTGGCGGAGTCCTGCCTTATATTTACAATATATCTATCTCAAATTCGACATTTCCTTCAATTATAATAAACTCATTTGTATCCCCTAAGACAGTGTTGTCTTTATTTTCAGCAACATTTCAGACAACAATATCAAATTTAGATAATTCTCCGGACTCAGCAAATGTGGTTGTATCTGATGCATTTCCAGCTAAAGCATATTCTCAATACCGCAGATTTTATGTATATCCTGCCCTAGCTGCGCCTAGAATAACATCTCCAACTCTACCTATAACTCTTGATATGGGCCAATCTCTTAGTATATCTGCATCTGCTCCTTCAGGCGGAACAGGAAATTTCCAATACATATGGTCTGTTGTTAATGGCACTTACTGTCCAGGGTTTATTCAGCAATCCAATACGCTTTCATTTATTTATTCTCCAACATCCCCAACAAGCTTATGTGAATTTGAGATTACTGCAAAGGATATTGGAACGTCTACGCCCGTCTATGTAACTTCAAATCCTACATCAAAAATATCTGTAGATATATACCCTGAAACCACTCCTAAAGGAGTAAAATTTTATGTGCCTATAAACATCACAAATTCGCAACCAGCCCCAACCCCTCAACAATTTCAGCAGTTCATTCAATTAAACCTTCTCAATTACTCAGAATATGCCTCCTATAACGGTAATACTGCAAATTTTGAATTCTTTTATGCAAACGGAACAATTATTCCTTCATGGATAGAATCAAACAGCTCGAATATTGTTTCAATCTGGCTCAAGCTTTTAACCAGCATTCCCGCAGACTCAAAGACGACGATATATCTGGGTTTCTATAACAAGAGCTCAAATATTCTGTCAAATTCCGGCTTATTTGGAATAGGCGAAGCGCCGCAGCTAAGCTTACAATACGGAAAATATGATGATGGACAGAGTGTATTTCTGAGTTACTTCAATGGTGATACATCAATCAATAATTTTTCTGTATCAAGTGGGTACAACATCACACAAGTCGTTGGAGTCCAGATGCCAAACGGCAACAATGGCAATGTATTATATATAACTGGCTATAATAGGCACGACTCCGAAAGATACATATCTTTCGTTTATAATTTTGGATATAAAATTCAGCCAAGTATAATTGAATCATCTTCTGAGCTGCATGGAAATCTTGGCACAGCGCAGGGAATAGCAGCGGTTCTCAATTCAACATCAATATCCTCAGCAAGCGGCATAGGCGTCACAATGGGATATGGTCAAACATACTTCTCACAGGAACATGAAAATTTTGGATCAGTGTCAGTTGATATCAATCCGCAAGGGTCTTCAGTATCGTCTTGGATATACGGCAGCGTATTCTTCTCAGGCGCATCTTCATCTTCGTGGAGCGGTTATATATCGCCGCAATTATACTACACAAATAATGGGTATTCTGGCAATGTATCTTTTCAACCTATAAAATCTGGAGCATACCTTTATATGAGCAGCTTGGGTGCGTCAGGCCAGAAGAAATATCCTTATAATCTCTATATAAATTGGGAAAGGTCAAGAGCAATCCCACCAAATGGCGTAATGCCTTACGTCTCTTTCTCAAACATATTCGGTCTAAGCAGATTCATTGAAAGCGGGCTGCCACCAAACTCTATATGGAATGTAACTTATGATAATATCATTAATTATTCAAATACAGATTCGATAGCATTTTCAACATTTCCTGGAAAATATCCTTTTTCAATACCAAATCAGACTGTAAATGGCATAACGTATTCGCCATCTCCTGAAATAGGCTATCTTATTGCTGGAAATATTACAAACATAATTTTTTCCAAGGTAATAGCCTGCACAATATCATTAAATACATCTTCATTTTCATTTACTGGCATTTATCCTAACACCAGCTTGAACACAGACTTTGCCATAAAAGACACCAATGATGGGGAATTCAAGGCCCTCATATTATTATATGGAGCAAATTGGTTGGGGTCTATGCAATTTGGAGTAAGCAATACATCATGGTCGAGCTCAATAAATACCCCATTTATAAATTCAAACAAGCTAAGCGCAAGCCTGACTTCAACAAATCTGTATGCATACCCTAACGGCACAAACGTATATTTCGGAATAAATATACCTGGCGGAATTCCAAAAGGAAACTATACACAAAACATATACATCGAAAATAGCTGTTAGACTCCGTAAATATCCAATTATTTTGTGCATATCGCAAAAAATAATTTTTAGAAGCAAACGGCCGAAATTCAAAAAGTTATAGATTACCTTATTATGCTTTGAGCACAAAATTAGATTAAGTGTGAAAAACATGGCAAAAAAAATGAAACATAAAAAAGGTAAGAAGGGAAAAAAGTAGTCTGAAAACTACGATGCATATGCAAGAAGTGTTGTTGCGTTTTTTATGCAACAACAAGTGCTGCTTGCATATGCAAATGCTTAAGTAAAGGCACTAAAATTCTGTTTTTCTTTTTGAATGCGGTTTAAAGTGTTCTATTTATTTTCTTGAAGACGCCATGCATGTTGCTTAGGAAGCCGCACATTATATATGCTTTCATAAAGATAAATAATAGGTGTAAAAATGGCCAAAAAATTCGCATGCAAAGACATAGGTATGTCCTGTGGTTTCAAGGCAAAGGCGGAGTCCGAAGAAGAGCTTATGGGCAAGATAGCCGCTCACGCAAAGTCTGCCCACAATATGGCAACTATAGACCAAGCAACATTGTCAAAGGTAAAGTCGGCGATAAAGGAAGCCTAAGGCTCCATATGAAACTGTGCGGGTTATAAATTCCAGATATCCTATCTTAAATCGGGCATGACGGGATTTGAACCCGCAACCCCCTGGTCCGAAGCCAGGTGCGCTATCCAAATTACGCCACATGCCCATAAGCAGTATTCTTAACGTTGCAATATAAAAACCCACTTTTATTTCGTCATTTGCGCGCGTCTTCCGTCCCCAAAATATTCATGGAAAGCATTATAAATATTCTATGCGACTATAAAATAGTGATTTTATGATAACTAGCATAGACGTCAATAAGATAGAGGCCAACAGGGATACCAAGGAGTCAATATCCAATATGAAATTCAATATAAATTTCGATGACGTCAAGGTAAAGGAGGACAATGTAAATGTCGCATTCACGTTTGTTGCAGTTTATGAAGGCGTCCCAATGAAAGGGGAGGCCAAGGAAGTTGGAAAACTCACAATAGTTGGCAATGTTGCATCTAAGGAGACAAAGAAGGAAGCGGATGAGATTGAGAAAGCGTGGAAGGAGAAGAAGACACTTCCGCTGCAATACGCAGAGGATATAATAAATATACTTAATTTCGAATGCGGCGCAAGAGGAACTCTTGTTGCCTATTCGATAGGCTTTGTAGCCCCGCTCCCTCTCTCAAGGGCAAAGCTGTCAGAAGGGGCGCAGGGACGGGCAACATAGCAAAAAGCCAAAACACCTAATCTTAAGCGGGAAGATTCATGGAAAGCATAGAGTTAGACGGCGTAATAGTTGATATAGACTACATAAATATCGATGGAAATAGTACCATACGCATAATGTTGAAGTCGAACAGCTCAACTTACAAGCTTATTGATCCGGATTTCCATCCATATTTTTACCTTGTTCCGTTCGACAGCAGCATAGATCCTGATTCAATAGGCAACATGGATATAAGGAGCAATGGCGAACGCATTTTGATAAGGTCCGTAAGGTGGTTTGAAACAAGCCTTAGGGGAAGGAAGACAAAGGCATTAAAGATAGAAACCAGCAGCACGCGCGCAATCCCGGATCTCAGCGAGAAGCTTGTGGAGTTCGGCGACAGGTACGAATACGACATCCTTTTCTGGAAGAGATATCTGATAGACAAGAACATATCGCCTCTTAGCGGAGTACATGTATCCGCGATGAAGGATAAGGAAGATCTTATAATAAAGGATATCAAAAAATCGGAATCAGCCAGCCAGGAAACCCTGACCCATCTTTCATTCGATATAGAAACCTATAACCCCACAATAGCTCCGCGCCCGGAAAAAGACCCCTGCATAATGATAAGCTACGCCACAAACGGCAGGGAAGGCGTACTTACCACCAAGGAAATAGACCGCAGCTTCGTAACCCTATACAAGGATGAAAGATCAATGATAGAAGGGTTCATGGAAATAATAAAAGATATAGATCCAGACATAATAGACGGATACAATTCATCAAATTTCGACATACCTTACCTCATGGCAAGATCAAAAAAGCTGGGACTGCACTTCGACATAACGAGATACGGGGAGGAGCCCAGGGAGGAGAACCATGGCCTGATAAAAGCAATCAAGATTCCGGGAAGGATTAACCTTGACGTATACAATGTAACGAGGTTTGTTTCCATAGTCGGCGCCAGCGAGAAGCTGTTAAAGATAAACCGCTTTACCCTCGGCGACGTGTATGCCGCGATAACCGGCGATACAAAGAGGACCGTTGAAAAGAAAAACATATGGCAGATGTGGGACGGCAAGAAGGAAGACCTTGAAAACCTCGCAGATTACTCGCTCAGCGACTCAAAGGCGCTTGCGGAGCTTTACAAGTTCTTCATACCTCTTGAAGTAGAGGTATCAAGGGTGACCGGTACCACGCTTGCTGAAGCTGCAGTATCCACCACCGGGCAGCTTGTGGAGTATTTCCTGATGAAATACGCATCAATAAACAAGGAACTGATACAGAACAAGCCTTCAGAAGCCGAGATAAAGGCGCGCACCGACAATCCCATAGAGGGCGCATATGTAATGACTCCGGAAGCCGGAATATACGATAACATAGTGGTGTTTGACTTCAGGGGCCTCTATCCGTCAATAATAATAGCAAACAACATAGATCCGTCGTCAGTATGCACGGACTGCACCGAATATTACCAATCCCCTACGGGCACAAGGTTCAGGAAGGGGCCGCAAGGCATAATACCGAAAGCGCTAGAGCTGCTCATAGCAGAGAGGTCAGAGGTCAAGAAGGCATACAAGAAGGATCCTGACAACAAGTTCCTTGCGGCAAGATCCCAGGCGCTGAAGATAATCGCAAACTCATTTTACGGATATCTGGGGTACGCGCGCTCAAGGTGGTATTCAAGGGACTGCGCCGCAAGCGTCACTGCATATGGCAGGGCGGCTGTTCAGCAGACCATGGAGAAAGCCGAGAATTCGGGATTCAAGGTGCTTTATGCCGATACAGATTCAAATTTTCTTTTAATGGGAAAGAAATCAAAGGACGATTCGCTGAAGTTCCTTAATGAAGTTAACAAGGAGCTTCCTGGCGCAATGGAGCTTGAGCTTGAAGACTTCTACGTGCGTGGGGTCTTTGTCGGCAAAAAAGGGAAAACGGGGTCAGGCGCGAAGAAGAAGTACGCCCTGCTTTCAGAATCTGGAAGGATAAAGATAAAAGGATTCGAGCTTGTAAGGAGGGACTGGTCAAACATTGCAAGGGAGACGCAGAAGAGAGTGCTCGAGGCCATCCTCAAGGAGGGAAGCAAGGAGAAGGCTATAGAGATAGTGAAGGAAGTCGTGAAGAACCTGAAGGACGGAAAAGTCGAGATGAAGGATCTTGTGATATACACCCAGCTGAGGAAGGCGATTGATAGATATGACAACACCTCCCCCGAGCTTGCAGCTGCAAAGAAAGCGATAGCCCAGAACGTGAAGAGCAGGGAAGAGATAGAGGGCGCCACCATCGGTTATATAATAACAAAGGAAGGAAATTCAATATCTGAGAAAGCAGAGATAGACGAAACTGCCAAGACCTATGACCCTGACTACTACATCAACCACCAGGTGCTTCCAGCCACTCTTAAGATACTCAAGGAGCTTGGGTTCAGTGAGGAGGAACTGAAAGGCAGCGGATCCCAGAGGAGACTATGATGGAAGAATACGATTATGATATAAACGAATTGAAGGCTGCAGGAAAGGTGTCTGCACTTGCAATGGGGCATGCGCGCACTCTTGCAAAGCCTGGAGCGAAGCTTGAAGATGTGGCGCAAGGCATTGAAAAATTCATCAAGGACAGCGGGTGCGATATGGCATTCCCTGTAAATCTCTCAACAGACTCCGAAGCCGCCCATTATACTCCCGAACACGGCGATGCAAGAGTAATAGGGGAAAATGACGTGATAAAGGTGGACCTTGGCGCAAGGAGGAATACAAACCTTACGGACTGCGCATTCACGCTGTCATTAAACAACAAATATTCAAAGCTTGTCGAGGCGAGCGAAGAGGCTCTTGAAAACGCGCTGAGCATGGTAAAGTCCGGAAGGTCCGTCTGCGATATAGGCGGAGAGATAGAGAAGACTGCAAGAAAGCATGGATTCAATCCTATAAAGAACCTCGGCGGCCATGGAATATCTGAAGAGGACCTGCATGCAGGAAAATTCATACCAAACTTCAATAATGGTGATTCAACCCAACTAAAGGAGGGAGAGCTGATAGCAATAGAGCCGTTCGTGACAACGGGCGTAGGCCAGGTAACAGACGGGAGCACGACGCAGATATATCAGATAATCTCCACCAGGATGCCAAGATCACAGGAAGCAAGGCAGGTTCTTGAATTCTGCACTGGCAATTATTCAACCTATCCTTTTGCGCTGAGATGGCTCATATCTGGAATGAAGATCAGCGAATTCATGATAAGAAAGTCTATCTCAGAGCTTATTACAATAGGCGATATAGAGGCATTCCCGGTGCTTGTTGAGAAGAGCAAAGGCCTCGTAGCGCAGTCCGAGAAGACAGTGATCGTTGGGTCGGAAGGGTGCACGGTAATAACGTAAAAGTGGCAAGTAAAAGAAAACAAAGAAACGGAAGCAAAGCTGAGACAAGTTCGGAACGGCTGTTTCCAGTTCGCTCCTCTTCGCTCAAGGAAAGAATGTAGGATCCAATACTGAAATGTTTCATTTCAACAAATATCCGTCAAACTTTGTAAATTTTCAGCAGATTTAAATACCAAAAAAGTACTAAATATGTATGATGATCATGGCCAATAATGCAGGTAGTCTCGGGGAAAAAGCAAAGCAACTGAATGCGCTAGAGGATCAAGTGCGGGCGCAGACTGAAGGATTTTTCTACAGCACGCCATTTATTTCTCTTGAAGTGCAGACGCCATCCGGAATAAAGGACTTGTCCTTGGATTTCAGGGACATGATGCTGATTTCTGCAATGTCCGAGGGAAATGTCCTTGTAAGCGGCAGAACAGGAGGAGGAAAGACCTCAGTAGCAAGGGCGATTCAGCGCGGCATCTTTGGAGAATCATGCGCATTTTTCCAGATGGATGCAAAATTCGATGAAAACAGGTTCAGGGATATCGCCTTCGGCACCATCAAGGAGGGAGGGAACCTCAGCGACGCAAGCACTCCTGGAAAGGCGCTTACTGCCCCGGCACTCATAATAGATGAATACAACAGGGCTCCGCCAGTCGTAACAAACATCATACAAGGCTGGCTTACCAACGGCTCAGTAACATTGGACGGGGAGAGGACCATATTTCCTGGAGTCGTTATTCCCGGGAGTGGCCATTACCAATGGAAAGTTGCCACTGTAAACGAGGGGATTCAGTATATCGGCACTTCTGGGATAGACAAGGCAAGCAGAAACAGATTTGCAATAGAGATGCCTTTCGACATGTTTCCCCCTACGGATGTAGACAGGAGAAATCTCATCGCGCATGGAAAATTCAAGGAAGATAGCGTTCCAGAGAGTGTGACCGACATGAGCAGTGCCATGTTCAAACTGATAAGGACCACAAAGGAAGTACCCGTCGACCCTCTTGTCACGGAATTTCTGCTATACGTCCAAAAGGGAGACCTCTGCTATAATTCGCCTACTGGCACAAAGCTCGGGTTCGATGAATTTACATTGGAGATATGCAAGGGCTGCCATGCAGCCGCTCAGAACAAGGAGATATGTGGAATGACATTCGCCCCTCCTGAAAAGTCCATTCCAGAAGTGCTTTCCCTTGCAAGGGCGTTTGCAATATACAGGAATTACAGGATTCCAGAATCCGAGCTTACAGTATCGCTTAGTGACATGTCTGCAGTAATGCCGTTTGTAATGTTCCATAAAATAGATATTGCTGATGGATGGGCGCAGAAATACGGTGGAGGAAGCACATGGTATGCAACGCAGATGGTTATAAAAGAGATGCAGAGCGCATGGATTCAAGGCACAAGAGCCCTTGCCCCTGTAATAGAGGCAGAGTATGGGGAAAAACAGCTATCTCCCAGCATGCAGGCTTCAAAAGAAGAAGTGCTTCTTTCAAATCCCAAAGTGGGTCAGGTAAGCGATATGATTCAGCTCTACAGGAAAAGACCAGAGAGACTGCATACATAAAGCCCGGATTTCAGATGTGATTCCATGAACAAACAAACAAAGCCGAATCAAATGCCAAAGGAAACCTGGGAGACAGTGAAGCGCGGCTTAGACATAAAGATAAATACCAAACAAATTGAGAGGGACGCAAAAGCCGCGCAGAGAGTCGCTGCACGAAAAGAAGAAACACAAATCAGACTGCCAATGATAATCGAACAAAACATAGATTATCAAGGAACAAAGGACATTGCAAAAAAGCACAACGGAGCCCTAATCAAGCTCGAAAGACTGGTACAGCTACTCAACGATCCTGATTTCGTTAAGTCCATAGAAGACACAAAGTCATACAAAAGAGATAGATATACATTTTTTTGGATTGACACAGTAGGTACCAATCTAAATGGCTACTACAGAATGAATCCGCAAGGAAAGACATTAGACGAGATGTTCACATTCATATCAAGATTATTTGATAGTGAGGTCAAAAAAGTCCCAAGCAATGAAATACTCTATTTCAAAAAAACAGATCTGCCTCTGGCTGTGGAAGTCTTTAGCAAGGTCAGTTTTTTGCATGCACGACTGGAAGTAAGTGGTGATGGCTTTTGGCCTTACTCTACTGCTCCGCTTGTGGTTGTTGAGCAAGCCTCAGCCAAGCCAGTCACTGTATGGCAGCGGATCAGCAAACCCTTTCGACACCTTAAAAAATGATTAAATGGAAGATGAACAGATTGATGTAAAACAGATTCTAAGGTCTCAGCTAGCTGCGAAAGGCTGGGATATTATTTACAAACTGGATGTCGAAAGAAAGGATACTCCGAATCTTTTTGAGGCAAGCATGGAATCTTATTCTTGGCAACTGAATGTAACTTTAGACACTGCTTTTGAGGAAAAGCTCGGTAAAATAGCAGAAAAATCAAAGCTTAACATTCAAACTCCGGTTCAAAAGGCGCTGCGCAGCATTGTAGACCATGAAATGGGGCACTGGGAGCTATGTCCCAGCGATATAGTCTATCTTGAAAGCATGCTCAATTCAGTAAGCAAGGGCCTGTCGAACGGAGGCATGTCAGAACAGGAGGTAAAGCAGTTCTCCCCCTATGTGACGAACATGTTTTCCGATGCAGTAATCAACTGCAGCCATATGCGTGAGAAGGATTTCAGCGAGGGTTACGGGCTGTTGCAGGCATCAAGAGCATATACTTCACCATCCGCTTTGGAGAATGGCAAACCTCATTTTGAAGATTATTTCGGCATGTTCATAGACATTCAGATGAAGCTTGCAAGAGACAAAGGCATTAGAAAAATAGGAGAAAGATACGTAAATAATTACTCTGCAATAGCAAAGATGAGCGAACAGCTTCTTGGAACATTGATAGGAAAGGATCTTGCCAAAAAAGCGTTTTCTAATTCACTTAGAAAAGAAGACATGGACGATATTGTATATGTCCTTAAGGACAAGGATTCATGGAACATGAAATCAAAGCGCTTCGCACAGATAATTGCACCTTACCTCAAAAACCATATCGATGACATGCAGAAAAACCAACATCTTATGCCATCGCTTTCGGGCATTTGCGTAAGCGATTCTGAGGATTCACAAGAGACATCTGAAAATGACAGGACGATTATAAAACAGGGATTAGACAGGCTTGAAGCCGAAGCCAAAGAAGAATCCGAAAAAACTGGAGGCGAAGAAGGCGCCAAAGCACGCAAAAAAGGCAAGGACGAAGATGCGTGGGAAAGGGTCGGCCAAAAGATAGCGGGATACGGGGGCACTGATATGAAATATGCCGCAAGACATGAAGTTTATGATGAACTGTATAGGCGCACAGCGGGGCAGATTGTCCTCAACTTCCTGGACAAGGGGGAAGAAGCCCCAAGCCTTACCCTTTTCCATATGGCCAGGAGAAGATTAGAAGATGGAGAACAGCTTGACAATACTGTTGCATGGGAAAGAACCATTTTTGTAAATGGTGAGCCGTTGCTGTTCAAGAAAGAGATGCCTTTTGATATAGACTCGCCAGGGCCATCAAGCAAGGGAAGCTATGAGGACATATTATTCATAGTGGATGTTTCAGGAAGCATGGGATGGCAGGACATTCCGCTCGACGGCTCAAAGTACGATATGGCTATAAGGACAGTATATTCAGTAATGAATTACCTCGAGAAGAGCGGGAAGGCTCCTTTCCTGAACTACGGTCTCATGCAGTTCAGTTACGATACCGACTGGTCTGGGTGGAAGAACTACCGGCAGTCTGGAGCTTTAACAAAAAGACTGTTCACAGGCTTCCAAGGAGGCGGCACACTGCTGGACCCGGACAAGGTCAATGCTGCTGATTCGAGGCCGAGCAAACACTTCCTTACAATAATGATAAGCGACGGCGAGATAGCCAATTCAGAAGAGGCATTCAATGCGTGTTCAAGGGTTGCTGTAGACCATAAGAATGACTTTGTGCTGTTTCAGATAGAGTCCGAAAGCGATTTCGGAGATAAGATGAGGGGCATCGGAGTGCCGGTCATATCTATAAACCAGCCAGAAGACCTTATAGGAATAACACTGGACATTGTAAGGTCAAAATATGCACCAATATTCAGGCAAGGCGCAAGCCCAGCTAGAAATACTAAAAAAGAGGATCTGCTGGATCAGGCAAGGGACAGGGACATCACTCAGCCCAAACCAAGCGCTAAAAAGATACACCCATGATTATCATGCAAAACAAGCAAATAAACCCAAATCAAATGTCAAAGGAAACGTGGGAGGCAGTGAAGCGCGGCTTAGGCATAGTGATAAATCAGGATGAAGTCGAGAGGGATGCAAAAGCTGCGCAGAGAGTCGCTGCACGAAAAGAAGAAACACAAATCAGACTGCCAATGATAATTGAACAAGAAGCAGATTATGAAGAATCAAAGAACATTGCAAAAAAGCACAACGGAGCCCTAATCAAACTCGAAAGATTGCCACAGCTACTCAACGATCCTGATTTCGTTGAGTCCATAGAAAGCACAGAATCATACAAAAGGGATGGATATATTCGGTTTTGGATTGACACAGTGGGCACCAATCTAGACGGCCACTACAGAATGAATCCGCAAGGAAAGACATTAGACGAGATGTTCACATTCATATCAGATAGTTTCGACATAAATGTCGAAAAAATTCCACACAATGAAAGAGCCCATTTCCGTAAAAGAAATCAGCCTCTGTCCGTGAATGTCAGGAGGTCAGACTTCGAATACTGGCGTCTGATCGTGGGCGATCTCAGCCCTTCCTTTGTCGCTCCTGTGGTGGTTGTTGAGCAAGCCTCAGTCCAGCCAGTCGCCATACGGCAGCGGATCATCAAATTTCCCTCCAATACCTTACCACCCCCTCAAGCCTTAAAATATAGATATCC